>JAVHRJ010000499.1:1564-35329 GCA_036171595.1 Bacteroidales bacterium | reverse complement strand
ATAAATAAATCAATTATAATTCATTATTATATGTTTTATAACAATATTTGATAAACATATAAAATATTATTTTTGCAGATTAATTATGTTGCAAATGCAATTTTTTATATATAAAATATCATGTTTATTGCTTTTATTAATAAGCACGTATTCGTTTGCTCAAGATTCTCTAAACATAAGCTTTAGCACACTTAAAAAAGCTGAAATAAAATGGGATAGTCAATGGCCAACTGATATTGAAATTAAAAAATCAAATAATTTATCAAGTAAAATAAACGAAATAGTATTAGGCAAAAAAAAATATTTATTAAGTAAGCCTGTATCGTTAATTGTTGATAGTACAAATACTTATTGGGTTTTAGATCAGGGAAATAAATCAATTATAGAAATAAAAAATAACGAGGGAAATGTTCCTCATTTTATAGAAAAAAAGATTATTGATTTCCCTTCTTTACTTGGTATCTGTTGTTTTAACAATAATCAGATTATTTTTACAGATTCATACTTAAACAAAATTTATTTATTAAATAATGAAAAAAAAGAATTTAGGGTCTTAAACGATTCGTTAAAGTTAAATCAACCCACAGGAATAGCTTATTCAAAAACAAATAATGAAATTTGGGTTGTTGAAACAGGTAAACATAGAATTGTTATATTAAATGCTAAAGGCGAAATTATTAAAACAATAGGACAAAGAGGCGAATCCAAAGGAGAATTTAATTTTCCAACAAACATCAGTATTGATAAATTAGGAAACGCCTATATTGTTGATGCAATGAATTTTAGAGTACAAATATTTGATAAAACAGGAGCGTTTATCTCTTCTTTTGGCTCGCACGGCGATGCTACTGGTTATTTTGCTAGTCCTAAAGGAATAGCAACCGATACGTATGGAAATATTTATGTTGTTGATGCTTTACTTAACAACGTGCAAGTTTTTGATATAAAGGGCAACTTATTGTATTATTTTGGAACTCAGGGTACTGAAATTGGACAATTTTGGATGCCTTCAGGAATTTATATAAATTCACAAAATAAAATTTTTGTTGCCGATAGTTATAATTCAAGAATTCAAACTTTTAACCTTATAAATTGTATAAAAAAATGAAAACACATTTACTATCAATTATATTGTTGTTGTTATTTGTGAACGTTGTTATTTCACAATCAATTGTTAACACTCCGCATAACTTATCGGTAAATGGTTCGGGTAATATAAACGCAACAAGCGAATCGGAAATTTGTTTATTTTGCCATACACCACATAGCGCAAGAAGTATTGCTCCTCTTTGGAACAGAAATGATGCTGGTTCTACCTACAATATATATAGTAGCTCAACAATAAAAGCAAATATAACGCAACCTAGTGGAGCTTCGGTTTTGTGTTTATCGTGTCACGATGGATCGGTTGCTCTTGGAAGTGTTATTAGTCGAAAAAACATTATTGATTTTACTCCATATACTACAATGCCAAGTGGAAAATCGAATTTAGGAACCGACTTAAGAAACGATCATCCTATTTCTTTTAATTACAATTCCACTCTTTCGGCATCTAACATAGAATTAAAAGACCCAAGCAACATTACCCCACCTGTATCGCTTGAAAATGGCAAAATGCAATGTACATCTTGCCACGACCCACATAAAAATATTTATTCCGATTTTTTAAAAGCATCTACACAATATTCGAATTTATGTAATAGTTGCCATCAAAAAAAATTCTGGAATACTAGCAGTCACAATACCTCAACAAAAACATGGAATGGAGTTACACCTAACCCATGGCCAAATTCCACTTATACAACCGTTGCACAAAATGCATGTGCAAGTTGTCATAACAACCACAATTCAGGAGCCACAACTCGTTTATTAAAATACCAAGTTGAAGAAAATAATTGTTTAGATTGCCATAATGGTAATGTAGCTTCAAAAAACATTCAAGCAGAATTTTCAAAAACATACAAACACAATATATATAATTACGAAGGCGTTCATGATGAAAACGAATCAAATTCGGTAAACAACAAACATGTTGAATGTGCTGATTGTCATAATGCTCACGCAACAAATAACTCTACAGCAATAGCACCAAACGTAAAAGGATTTAATGCTGGAACAAAGGGTATAAATCAAATTGGTGTAGCAATAAATGAAGTAAGTTATGAATACGAAATTTGTTATCGTTGTCATGCCGATAATCCAGCAACACCAAGTTCTACAACACGCCAAATTTCTCAAAATAATGTTCGATTAGAATTTGCTACAGGAAACCCATCATACCATGCAGTTTCAACCACTGGAATAAACACAAACGTACCAAGTTTAATAGCACCATATACAACAAACAGTAAAATTTATTGCTCCGACTGTCATTCAAGCAACGGAACAAATGCACCAGCTGGGCCACATGGATCAATTTATCCTCAAATATTAAAATTACAATATGTAAAAACTGACAATACCATGGAATCTTCGTCAAATTATGCATTATGTTATAGTTGCCATAGTCGTACATCTATTTTATCCGACGCATCATTTAAAGAACACGATAAACATATTAGAAGCGAAAAAACAACTTGTAATACTTGCCACGATCCTCACGGAATTAATAGCACACAAGGAAATTCTACTAATAATTCTAATCTTATAAATTTTAATACTTCCATTGTTTCGGCTTCAAGTAGTGGAATATTAAAATTCGAAGACCAAGGTATTTATAAAGGGCGTTGTTATTTAACTTGCCATGGGAAAAACCATAATCCTTTAAATTATTAACATTTTTATATAGTTCAATTTTTAAATAATTGCCCAACAACACATTTTATTGTGTTATATAACATTTTTTATAACAATTCTATGATTTAATTTTGAGCATTAATAATTTTAAACCAACTTATATGAAAAAATTAAATGTTTTATTAGTTTCAATGTTTGTTTTAGCAATATCATCTGTAAGTTTTGCTCAGATAGCTGGAACAGCTCACGATTTTTCGGGTGATGCATGGAATACAACAACTGAAATTTGTATTGTTTGCCATACTCCTCACAATGCAGATGTTTCTGTGAGCGGTGCTCCGTTGTGGAATCACCAAACTACTTCAACTGTATTTACACTTTACAGTTCTGGTACAATGAACGCTGTCGCTGGCCAACCAGGTGCTAGCTCATTATTATGTTTAAGTTGCCACGATGGTACAATTGCTTTAGAAAACTTTAGTGGTATGGCAACAGGAACAAACTACATGACTGGCCCTGCACTTGTTGGTAACGATTTAAGTAACGACCATCCTATTTCAATTACTTATGATGCAGCTTTAGCAACTGCTGATGGTGGTTTATTTAACCCAGCAACACAAAACTCTGGTTTAGGCGGTACAATTGCAGCCGACATGTTAATTTCAAATCAACTACAATGCGCTTCATGTCACGATGTTCATGGAACAGCATTTGGTTCTTTATTAAGGATGAGCAATGCTGGTTCAGCTCTTTGCTTAACATGCCATAATAAATAATAAAAAGATTTTTTGTTTTACAAAAAGGGCGATATATTCGCCCTTTTTTATATTGTAAATTAAACTATTAAATGAAAAACAAACTTTCCTTTATTTCGTGCTTATTTGCTTTAATAATAGCTTTGGGATCGTGCTCTAAAAAAATTACTCCAACAAATGTTGTAATTTTTCCTGCTCCACCCGATACTGCACGTATTCAGTTTTTAACAAGTTATAGTAATTCGGAAAGTATACAAGGCAAAAGAAATTCTTTTGCTACTTTTATTTTAGGGAAAAGCGAACCCTTAGCAATAAACAAACCTTATGGAATAGCTGTTAACAAAAGCAAAATATATATTTGCGATGATTTTATTAAGGGATTAGAAATAATAAATCTCGAAAAAAAATCTTTCAATTATTTTATTCCAACAGGTAAAGGGCAATTAAAAACTCCTATTAATTGTTTTGTTGATAATAATGGATACCTGTATATTGCCGATGTAGGAAGAATGCAAATTGTTGTTTTTGATGATAAAGGCAACTATGTAAACGCTTTTGGTGAATCCGAAAATTTTAAACCTTGTGATGTTTCGGTAAATGACAATAAAATTTGGGTAGCCGATTTAAAAGGTCAAAAAATTAGAATATACAGTAAAGATGCTGAAAACAAACTTCTTTTTTCTATTCCAGAATTACAAAAAGGTGAAGATGGCTTTTTATTTCAACCGACAAACCTTTATGTAACAAATGACAAAGTTTATGTAACCGATTTTGGCGATTTTAAAATTAAAACATACTCGCACGATGGTAATTTTATAGAATCGGTAGGGAGTTATGGAAAAACTGTTGGACAATTTGTTCGTCCAAAAGGAATTGCTGTAGATAAAGAACAAAATCTTTATGTTGTTGATGCAGGATTTGAAAATGTTCAAATATTTAATAAAGATAAAAAATTATTAATGTTTTTTGGTGGAAGTTATAAAGGACCAGGTTATATGTATTTGCCAGCAAAAGTTACTATAGATTATGATAATCTTAGTTATTTTGAAAAATATGTTGACCCAAGTTATAAATTAAAATATTTAGTTTTTATTACAAACCAATATGGCCCCGATAAAGTTAATGTTTATGGACATGTAGAGCCAATTAAAAAATAAATTTAACATTATATAATACGATGCTTATTAAACATAAAAAAATAACATATTATATATCAACATTAATATTATTTGCCTATTTAATATTTAGCTGTGCTCCAGCAAAAAAATACAAAACTTTATCATTGTTTTTTGATGGCGTTCCAGATCCTTCTAAAGATTCGTTAATTGCAAAAAAAGATAGTGCAAAAAGCGATTCATTAAATAATACTGAATTAATTACACATAATGTTAAATCGGAATATGTATTTCACCCTCCATATAAAGAAAGAACATGCGAAGTTTGCCACGACAAAAGCGAAATGGGAAAATTAAATATTCAACAACAAGAACTTTGCTTTACCTGTCACGAAAACTTTAATACAAAATATAAATACTTGCACGGTCCAGCTGCCTCTGGTAACTGCACAGGTTGCCATAGCCCACACATGGCTAAATTTAATAAATTACTGTTACGCGAAGGACAACAGTTATGTTTATTTTGTCACGATAAAAAACAAGTATTAAAAAACGAAGTACACACCGATATAAAAGAAACTAATTGTACCGAATGTCATAATCCGCACGGTGGCGACGATAAACTTATTCTTAAATAGGTTATGAAAGTTAAAATAATAATATTACTTCTGTTATTTGTAAGCATTAAAAGCTTTACTCAAAATTCGTTTTTATCGAATAGTGTTGAAGAAAAACAGAAATCACCTTTTGTCTTTTGGCACTTAATTTCGTTAAATGGCGAAATTAAAGCAAGAGGAGAATACCGCGAACAAAAAAGATGGTTAAATAATTTTTACGACTTTCAAAAACACTCTTATTTATCAGGAGGAGTATTAATAAACTCTTCAAGTTTCTTTTTACATCCTAACTTTATGATATTAGACGTAAATGCTGAATATAATCCATCAACAAATAAAGATTTTTATATTATAACACCCGACCAGTCGGAAATTCGTTCGGTAAGAAAATTAGGTGTTAAAACAACATTTTTAAATCAAAAACAATTTACATTTGGAATGTTTGCTAACTTCGACGACAGTTACCAGAACCGAGAATTATTAACAAACATAAAATCTGTAAACAAACAATATGGAGCTTTTTTTACATGTAGTAATAAATGGTTCCCCGTTTCTGGTAGCGTATCGCAACGTAAATGGGAGCAAAAAGAATTGCAAACAAATCGCAATTATAAATACGAAGAAACCATAATAAGAGGTGCGTTAAACAAATCGTTTACCTTACGCGATAGAAACGAATTAAGCTATTCGCATAATCAATATACCAATACTTTCGTAAATTTATATTCAGCAAAAAACAATATTGATGAACTACATTTAAATAATCAACTTTTTTTTGATGCCGATAAAAAATACATGTTTCGTTCGAACATATCCGATTTTATTCAAACAGGGTTTACAAATTATAAAAGAATTGAAGCTTTGGAAAACTTAACCTTTAGGCTTCCAAAAAACTTGCTTTATAGGGCAAATTACAATTATTACAATATTGCAGTAACAAATAACAAACAACAACAACATAGCATTCAAACCGATTTAGAGCATAAATTATATAAAAGTTTAACCTCAAGGTTGTTTTTCGAATATAATAACATTATACAAACTAATTATAAAGAATCGAATTATAAAGTTGGTACCGACTTTAAATATTCTAAACAAATACCAAAAGGACAATTAAATTTATACTATAAATATTATCGATATCGTCAAAATGTAATAAGCGATCCTGTATTACTCCAAATCACAAGAGAAGAAGTTTATTTGGTTGACAATCAAATAATTTTACTTAAAAAGCCTTATGTTAATTTGTCGTCAATAATTGTGCAAGATGTTACAGGTACCATTCTTTACCAATTAAATATAGATTATTCAATAATTGAACGAAATAATTTTATAGAAATAAGAAGACTACCAGGTGGTTTAATCGCAAACAATTCAACTGTTTACGTTGATTATACAGCAACACAACCAGGAAAATATAATTACGAATCGAACAATCATTTTTTTACTGCTAACGTTTTATTATTTAAAAACATATTGGAAGTTTACTACAGATATTCCTCGCAAAATTATGTAAATATTAACTACACCGATTTTTTAACATTAAATTATTTCCATCAAAATGTGGTAGGGACAAGGGTAAATTTCAATTTTGTTGATTTTGGTGCCGAATACGATAATTATAATAGTACAATTATACCATACCAAATGATAAGGTATTTTGTTAATTTTCAGAAAAATTTTAACAACAAAGTACTTGTAACATTAAGTGGAAACCAGCAACAATATCATTTAATAAACGAAAATAGATATCAAACATTTTCCGATGTTATTGGAAAGGTTTCATATAACTTTATTAAAAATACACGATTTAATGTTGATTTAATGTACCGCAACCAAAAAGGCGAAGGCATTGATTTAGATTTAATTACAGGAAAAGCAGAAATAATTACATATATTCGTAAACTATATTTTTCGTTTGGTGTTGAAGCATATAAGAGAAATTACATAGGCGAAAAAATTTATTTTAGAGGAGCATTTATTCAAATTTCAAGAAAATTTTAACATGGAAAAAATTGTAATATTTATACTTTTTAGTCAATTTTTTTTACTCCCATTTGGCAGTTTTAATTCAAAAATTCAAACTCGTCATGCTGAACTTGATTCAGCATCTCACAATGTTAAGTCATATATTGAGATTGCTTCAGTCAATCCTTCCTTCGCAATAACGCTATTTGACTTTACTTTTAGCGATGAAAAAAAATGTACCGATTGTCACTCGGCATTAATTGAAAAAGAAACAAAACATCCTGCTGCCCTTGATGATGGCTGTACTAACTGTCATCAAAGTAACGATAGTATTCACCCAAAAACTGGAAGTAAAACATTTACTCTTTCCGACAAAATGCCCGATTTGTGCTTTAATTGCCACGACGCTATTAAAACTGACATTACTACACTTAAATCAGTTCATAAAATTATAAATCAAAAAAAGTTTTGTGTAAACTGTCATTCACCACACTCCAGTTCGCAAGCTAAATTATTAATTAACGAAGAAAAAACATTATGCTTAAGTTGTCATAATAAAACTATAACAACAAGCACAAGGAATATTGAAAACATTAAACTTACTTTATCAAGCAAAAACATACATCCAGCATTAGAAGGTGGCTGTAATGGTTGCCACAAGCCTCATGCTTCGGCAAATAATTTTTTGTTAAACAATGCATTCCCCGAGGGCCAATATGCTTCGGCAAAAAAGGATTCGTTTGCACTTTGTTTCGATTGTCATGATAGCGGTTTATTAGAAACAGAAAAAACAAGCTCTGCAACAGGTTTTAGAAATGGTGATAAAAATTTACATTTTTTACATATTAATGGCGACAAAGGTAGAAGTTGTATAATGTGCCACAATATGCATGCGTCTAATAATGAACACTTAATATTGGACAAAGTTACGTTCGGAAGTTGGAGTTTTAAATTAAATTATAAATCAACTGAAACAGGAGGGTCATGTGCGCCGGCTTGTCATGGAGATAAAACATATAACAGATTTTAGATATGTGTTGTATAACACTTTTTAAGAATCAACCTTTTCGTTCTTTTTTCGTCTAAATATTGTAACTTTTCACAAAAATATATATTTTATGAGATCAACTTTACTGAGATTAACAATTGTAGTAAGCTTAATACTCAATTATACATTTAATGCAAACACACAAAATGTTGTATATCAATCAAGTATAAACTCGCATTTAAGTTCGCCAATTAAAATGGCTATTGATAATTTTAACAATATTTATGTTACAGATGGTTATCAAAAATGTGTTAACAAATATGATTTGTCGGGAAATTTTATCGAAAAAATTATTGTTGGAGACAATCCAATTTCAATTGCAATAAACCAAAATAACGAAATTTTTATTGGCGATGGAACAAATGGAATAATTACAAAAATTAACAATAATGGCTCACAATCCGTATTTTATAATGGATTAGCACTCCCAACTTCCATGACATTTAGTCCAGAAGGATTACTTTATGTTGCTGATGGTAAAATGCAAAACGTTATTGTTCTTGACGTTTCAGCAAATTTAGTACAAACAATTGGACAAGGAACATTAATTTTTCCAACATCAGTAGTTTATGATAAAGCAAATAGCAGAATACTTGTTTCGGAACACGGTGGTATTGGTTCAGGTATGAATCCCACTTGTAAAATATGGGTTTTTAACTTATTAGGCAACCTACAAACTAGTTTTGCTTCAAACGGCAGTGGTGATGGGCAATTTTATAGAATACAAGGAATGGCAATTGGAAAATGTGGTAATTTATTTGTTTGCGATCCATTTCAAGGAAACATCTCTATTTTTAACGAAAATAATGTTTTTATTACACGTTTTGGATTATTTGGTATCCAACCTGGTAATTTAAATATCCCGTTAGATATTTTATTCGACTCACAAGAAAGAGCAATTGTAGCATCAATGAACAATGGAGCACTCGAAGTTTTTAATTTAAACGATTCTTTGCCAACTTCAAACATTTTTAATTCTGATGCAACAATCTGTTCAAATCAAACCGCAAACATTAATATAAACTTTACTGGTACTGCACCATGGACATTTACTTATACAATAAATGGCATTAACCCTAATACAATTACAACTTCAGATAATCCTTTTGTTTTACAAACAAATCAAAGTGGCCTATACGAAGTAACTGCCCTATCTGATTTAACAAAAATTGGAACATGTTTTAGTGGAAGTGCAAAAATAATAGTTAACAACACAATTCCAACATCAACCATTTCAGCAGGAAATATTACTACTTGTGCTGGGAGTTCAATAAATATTCCAATACAATTTACAGGAACATCACCATGGACTTTTACTTATACAAAAGATGGCTTAACCCCAACAACTATTACTACAGCAAATAATCCATATAATTTATCTGCTACCGAAGCAGGACTTTATGAAATTACGGCAATTACTGCAGGTGGTTGTGCAGGGAACACGTTTGTAGGCAATGCAAATATCACATTAAACACCTTACCTACAGCTACTTTAGTAAATGGAAATACACCTATTTCGATTTGCCAAGGCGAAACAGCATTATTACCTGTGGAGCTAATAGGAACATCGCCATGGACAATTTCATATACTATAAACACCGAAAATTTAATAACTTATACAACTTCAAATAATTACTTTAATATTGAGGCCATTGCAAGTGGTAATTATAATATTATTTCAATTAGTGATGCTAATTGTGCTGGAAACATATTAAATTCATCTACTGAAGTTATAATAAAACCGACTCCAAGTTCAATTATGGCTTCTATAAACACAAGCGTTTGCCAAGGTAATATTACCGAAATACCTATAAGTTTTTCAGGTCTATCTCCTTTTAATTTTACATATTCTATAAACGATTCTATTTTTTATAATGTTACAACAAATAACCATGAATATGTTTTACAGGTTAATGAAGCTGGTAATTATCAAATTGTTAACTTAATTGGTAATGGTTGCGAGGGAAATAACAATATTGGAATTGCTCAAGTTAATTTAAATGCATTACCAACATCAATCTTTACTGATGGAAACAACCAAGTAAATATTTGTGAAGGACAACATGTTAATTTGCCATTAAACTTTACAGGTGTTGCTCCTTATACATTTACTTATACAATAAATAATGTTGAGCAAGCACCAATAACAACTTCAGATAATCCATATTTATTAAACACTAGTTTATCTGGCGTATTTGAAGTTCAAACAATTTCTGATGCAATGTGTGTAAATTTATCAACTCTTGGAACTCCAGAAGTTGTTATAACTCCTTTGCCTACTGTAAAAATGGATAATCCAACAGCCTATATTTGTAACGGATTAAATTCTAGTATTTCTATATCACTAACTGGTATCTCTCCTTGGACATTTACATATACGGTTAATGGTTCAAATCCAACAAATATTACAGCATTAAATAATCAATATCAATTATTAGCCTCTAATTCTGGATTATATGAAATAACTAATATTTCAACCAACGGATGTAATGGAATAGAAATTATTGGCAATACAAATGTTACTGAAGGAGCTCTTGCAATTCCCTTATTTACATATAATAACAACGGATTAGAACTATCGTTTACAAATAACTCACAAAATGCTACAAGTTATTATTGGAATTTTGGCGACGAATTAACAAGTACAGAAATTAATCCAACACATTTGTATATCGCACCTAATATTTATACAGTTACACTTATTGCATCGAACGGAATTTGTGCCGACAGCGCTTCTTCACAAACAATTGATTTACTTCCATTATCTTTAAATAATACGAATACAAACAATAGTATTTCTGTTTATCCAAATCCATCAAACGGACAAATTATTGTAAATTTATCAGACAAAAACACAACATCTTGGTCATTTGTTATAACAAATTCTATTGGTCAAGTTGTACTATTTAATAATTACACTAATTCTTTAGAGCAAATTAACTTAAAAGATATATCATCAGGCATTTACACTGTTAAAATAGTTTCCGAAAAAACATCGAAAACAGAAAAATTAATTATTAACAGATAATTATTAAAATATTTAAACTATTGTTATGAAAAAATATTCATCTTTCATTAAAATAACTATGTTAAATTTAGTACTAGTACTAAGTTTAACATTAAACGCGCAAATAACACAACCTACAGCATGGACAAAAGCCTACGATCAGGTATCTGGTACATGTAATACCGTTTCATTTCCTATTGCAACGGGTTCAAACCGTATTTTAGTAGTTTACATCTCACATATTTTTACAGGAAGTGCCGTACAAGCCAATCCTACAACAATAACTTATGGTGGTCAAACATTAACATTAGCAACAACAAATAGCGGAACAAGTGGAAGAATGCATACTTGGATATATTATTTAAAAGATAATGCTGTAATGGATAACACTTCCCGTCCGTTAAATGTTACATTAGGAGGAACACATTTGAATGTTACTGTTTGGTATGGCGTTTTTGCTGGAGTTAACCAAGCACCTGCCTCTTATACTGTTGGCAATAACTTAAATAATACAGCAGGTTCAGGACCAGCTCAGTTAAGTGCAGCAATGGCTGTAAACACAAACGAACAAGCTGTCTATTATTCTTGCATAGTTAATACCACCACCACCACCGTACCAACATATACTATTAATGCAAATTGGACAAGTGGTGGAACCAGCACTGGAACTACAACTTATGGCTGGAAAACCCAACCTGCAAAAAGAACTATTCCAGGTGCAAATACAACTGACAATGCCGTTACAGGTACATTTACGCCAACAACATGCAGATATGCCATGTCAGCAATGAGTTTACCAATGGCAGTAATTGTATCTCCAACATTAACAATATCAAATCCTACAACATTAATTGGAGCAACATCATTATGCGGTTCAGCAATCAAAGTGCCAATTCATGCTTTTAATATTGCCTGTACTGGCGGTGCTTCAACATTAACAAACTTTCAATTTACAACAACTGGAACTTATGTTGCAACCGATTTAACAAATTACAAAATATGGTGGAATTCAAGTAACAACTTAGGAACAGCCACTTTGCTTGCAACAAATGCAACACCAGGAGGTCCAGGGTTAAAAACTTTTACAGCGTTTTCGTTAAATATTCCTATTTCCACTACTTATTATTTTTGGATTACTGCAGATATTTCTGCTATGCCTATTAGTGGGCATACCATTACGGTAAGTGGCTCTGTTTCAACAGATATGACCACAACCGCAATAAAAGCAGGAGGACCAACATTAGCGAGTGGAACACAAACAATAAATACCACTCCCGCAACACCTGGCTCCATTACTGGACCAACTTCTGTTGGGGCAGCTAGTTCGGGTTTAACATATTCTATTGCAGCAATTACTGGAGCAACAACTTATAATTGGACAGTTCCAACGGGATGGTCAATTACAAGTGGTGCAGGAACAACTGGAATTACAGTTACCTCAGGAGCAATTGGACAAAATGGAAACATTACAGTTACAGCATCAAACTCATGCGGTACAAGCACAGCATCAACTTTAGCAGTTTCAATAGTTACGCCACATGGTACTTGTAACTTATGCCATTTAAATCACAATGCTGTAGATGGGCAGCTTACAGCAATTACAGGAAATTCTAATTTATGTATGAGTTGCCATAATCCAACAGGAAGCGCAAGTTCAAAACCATTTACTAATGCAATGAAGGCTATTCCTGGTACAAGTGGAACATCCCATCAATGGGATATATCAGCAGTAAATATTCCTTTTGCAGCCAATATGCCAACATTTAACAGCATGCTATTACGCTTACCAGGAAATTCAATTATTTGCTCTACTTGTCATAACCAACATCTTTCAGCACCCGCATCTCCATTTTTACGAGAAATAAATAACAATGATGCTTTATGTTTAAATTGTCATACAGCACGCGATGTTCAACGGTATGCTGATAATCCTGCAAACAAAGGAACCCACCCTGTTAACACAACTTATCCTACAACCGATCCTCGTTTTTATAGCTCTACTAGCCTACCATTAGGAACTGGAAAAGTTTTTTGCTCTTCTTGCCATGCTGTACACAATTCAACATCAACAGATGGTAACTTATTAAGAAATTCATCAAAAGATGCTCTTTGCGAAACTTGTCATATTAACAATGGTTATAATATAATGTTAACCCATAAAAGTATGACTTGTACAACTTGTCATTATTCGCATAAAAATGGTTCAAACAATATATATTTGGTAAACGACAATATTATAACTCCAAATAGTGGAACAAAACCTGTTGTATTTACCACTAATTCTAGTGCAAATAATTATGGTGATGCTTCAGGCACATTCAATGGTGTTTGCGAAGTATGTCATACAGCCACCGATCATTACTCAAATACTACAGGTGGCACTTCAGATGCAAGACACGTTCCTGCTACTCAAAAATGTATTAATTGCCATCCACATAATCAAGCCTTTTATGCACAAACAAACTGTTTTGATTGTCATAATGCAGTTCAAGATAAACTTTTAGTTGGTCCAGTTGGTGGAAGACGTCAAATAGTTGACAATACTGGTAACGGACTAGGTACAGGTGGAGATTATAAAAGAACATCTCATCACGTAACTGGCTCTATTCCAAACGTAAGCGATTGTATTAAATGCCACTATATGGGCGACCACAAACGTGGTGAAGTAAAATTATTAGACCCAGATTTGGGTTATCAAAATATAATTACATACGATCCTGCTAATAAATCAAGTGTTGAATCATTCTGTTTGAAATGTCATGATTCTAACGGGGCAAATGGTGATGTTACTCCATTTAGTGATAACGTAACAGTACCAATTGTTGATGCAACTATGTGGGGGGCCTCTGCACACAAAGGAAACGTAAACACAAATACCTGTATGAACTGCCACGACAATGGGCATGGCTCGAATAAAAGCACAATGTTATCGCCTTGGAATTACGCAGGAACAGGAACAGGAACAGATTTAATGAACGAAGAAGAAGGATTCTGTTTAACTTGTCATGGTGGAACTGGTGTTGCTTTAATAAAAGTGCATTTAGCATTTAGCTCATATACAAATACAGCAACTAATTATTATAAACACGACCCAACAGCAACATATAGAAAACACGATGCAGGTGAAACAGTAGGATCTGCTTTTGCTGGAACAAATAGACATGTGGAATGTGTTGATTGTCATAACCCTCATGGAGCAAAAGCAGGAACAGCAACCGCTCCTACTTTATTTCCAACAATGATTGGAGCAAAAGGTGTAGAACCAACTTATGCTGGAGCAGGTGCACCAACAGGTTTTACTTGGTTAAATTCAGTAACTCAAGAATATCAGGTTTGTTATAAATGCCACTCAAGCTATACTACATTACCAACATATTTGCCTGGAGGTTTTTATAAAACAACTTTTGTTGCCGATGGATTAAAAAAAGTAACAACAGGAGGAACAAATTTGCAAATTGCCGATTCGAGAGATATGGCTAAAGAATATAATCCCAATAATTTATCATATCATCCCGTAATGGCTGCTGGAAAAAATTTAAATATAAATGGTGCAACTTTTCAAACTGGTTTCACATTTACTTCACGTATTTATTGTTCCGATTGTCATTCAAATTCTAATACAGGTGCTGGATACGGACGAGGTCCTCATGGTTCAACCAATCTTCATCTATTAGATAATGGAACAGGTGCCGGTACAAATTATAATTATGTTTCGGCTCATGGTGGAAATAGTGCTAACCAATACGAAGTTTGTACAAAATGTCACCAAGTTGCTAGTTATTACACTAATGATAATAGTTCAAGATTTCAGTTTCATAATTATCATACTACAAAAGAAGGATGTTTTGTTTGCCACGATACACATGGTAGTGAAAATTATCATCTTATAAATTTTAGTAGAAACGAAGGAAGTTTTACTGCCGTAAATCCAAATTCTACAAGTGCATTTAATCACGCTACTGGAACGGCTACTAACTCTTGCGTAATTACTTGTCATGGTAAAGGACATTCTACATCTTCAAAAACATATAATCCTATGTATAATTAATTTAAAAATGTTAGGAAATTATTTAAAAATAAGGGTGATGATTTTTTTTACCTTATTTTTTTCCGTTTCATATTCGCAAAATAATATTGTAAAAGATGTTGATGGAAATGTTTATAAAATTGTGGAAATTGGCAATCAAATTTGGATGCAAGAAAACTTAAAAGTAGGCCATTTTAATAATGGTGATAGTATTGAAACTACTAATCCAGATACAATAAATTTAACTACAGCAATTAATCCGAAATATTTTTGGATATATAATAATGATGATAGTATAAATGATATTTACGGTAAAATTTATACATGGTATGTAGTTAATGATAAAAGAAATGTTTGTCCAACTGGTTGGCATGTCCCAACAGATGAGGAATTTTGTATTTTAGAAAACTTTTTAGAACCTAACATTGATAATAATTGCAACAAAATAGAACATAGAGGATTTTATATAGGGAATTATTTAAAAGAATCGGGACATTTGCACTGGGGCGACCCAGAAACTGGTGCGAATAATTTAAGTAAATTTAATGCATTACCCTATGTTATAAGAACATTTGATGGGAAATTTAGATATTTTGGCCTATATTCATATTTTTGGACATCATCTGAATACGACTCAAAACAAGCTTTTTCAAGACGATTATACCATAACACTTCGGATATTAGCAGAAGTTACTATTTTAAAAAAGATGCATTAAGTGTTAGATGTGTTAAAGATTAACAACGTGCTAAATATTTAAATGGTACAAATTTAAATCTCATAAATTAAAAGTTTTTATGCTTTAAAACATTTTTTAATGTGTTAAATAACACAATGAATAGATTTTGATAAATTTAACTTTGTTGTTGTATTAAATAAATAGTAAAGTGAAAAACAAAAACAGTAAAATCATTATATTTTCAATCGTATTCTTTCTTATTACAAGTATTTTTTTAATAAACAATTCTTCTGCTAATTTTTGGTTATCGTTTTTAAACAATTCTTTTAGCGAAAAAGCCATACCACACGGCACGTGCAACTCTTGCCACATGACACATAACTCACTTGGTGGAGCAATTACTGCTGTTAATGGAAATGCTAATTTATGTATGAGCTGTCATAATTCATCGGGAACTGCTAGCGCTATGCCCTTTTCAAATGCAATGAAAGCAATACCTGGAGTTAGCGGTAACTCACATTCTTGGAATAAATATTCTATAAATTCTAATTTTGAAACAAATATAACAACTAACACTGAAATGTTATCAAGATTGATTAACGATACTATTATTTGTTCTACATGCCATAACCAACATTTACAAACATTTACACCATTTTTAAGGGCCGACAATACCGATGATGCAATGTGTAAAAATTGCCATACTGCTCGTGATATAATGAGATATGCCGATGATAACAATAATAAAGGAAGTCACCCTGTTAGAATAACATATCCTATTGCCGATTCAAGATTTTTTGCAACACCACAAAACTCAATGGTATTAGTTAATTCAAAAGTTGAATGTTCCAGTTGCCACAGCGTTCATTATGCTGCAACAAATGATGGATATTTATTACGTCAAACAAACGACGATAATTTATGTAAAAGCTGTCATACTTACGGCGACCATCAAGGCATGTCGTGCTCTGTTTGCCATAAAACACACAACAACGATAAAACTAATATTTACATGGTTAGAAATAATATTTCTACACCTAACAGTGGCATAAAACCTGTTGTTTTAACCGCAACTTCGGGAGCAAATTCCTATGCCGACGCAGATGCAACATTTAATGGTGTTTGCGAAGTTTGTCATACTGCAACAAATTATCATAAAAACGATGGCACTGGAGCAAGTCACAATAATGCAACTAATTGTATTTCGTGTCATCCACATGATAATGCTTTTGACCCTATAGATTGTATTGGTTGCCACAATTTACCTCAAGATAATGGTGATGGAATTCCTGTAGGTGGCAGAAGAGCAATAGTTAGCGAATTCCCTGCAAGTAATACCCATGCACATTATGGAGCCACTCTTGATGGTAACGATTGTAAAGTTTGCCACGATATGACAACACATAAAGATGGATATGTTGATTTAATTGATGCCGACAATGGCAATCTTTATACATTCCTAAAAGCCGATTCAATGCACACTGATCCAGATGTTTCGAATTTCTGCCAAAGTTGCCACGATGCAAATGGTGCAACTAGACTAACAACACCATTTGATCCATTTGGGAATGGAAATTCAGCACCCGATGCAAAAACAAAATTCTTAGGAACTTTACAATGGAACGAATGGTATGGCGATAATTGCTGGGGTGAAGAAGGAACACTTAGAGGTGTTACCAGTCATCATGACATTAGCGACGCCGACCAAACTTTTAGCGGAGCCAAATTAGAGTGTTTAAATTGTCACGGAGCACATACGTCATCTCAATCAACAAAAACAATCGATCCATTTAATCCAACAACTAATTGGTTAGGTACAACTGACGATTTTTGTTTAAGCTGTCATAATGGAGGTTTAGGACCAGACACTCCTAATTTCCCAATTAACGTAAAAGGTCCTACAATTGCTTTACGTGGACTTGAATCGTGCAACTATGGCGTTTCTCCATGGTGGGTTGATTATAGATGGACAAATAGTGCACATGGAAATTCATCAAAAAGAGGTTGGTTTGGATATTCTGGAGCACCACAGTATAAAATGCAATGTTTAGATTGCCACGACCAGCATGGCTCATATACAGCAACAAATACAATTGGAAACCCATACATGATTCGCGATATTGTTGATGGCACAATGTATGTTGATGATGGAGAGAGATATACTGGCCCATGGTTAGGCCCACCTTGGAATACTTACGGATTAAATCGCTCGGTAATAATTGGTATTACCGGAGTTACAGTTGACTGGGGTGGCACACAAGGATTATGTAATGTTTGCCATTCAAATTGGTATAACGCCTCCCCAATGTCTCACGATTGTGCTGCATGTCAAACATGTCATGGGCATGGTCAGGCTTATGGCGAATACGATTGGGAAAGTTGGTCGAACGATTTACCTTGTCCAGCAAAGAAAAGCACTAAGCCAAACAAAAATAATATTCCTTTACATTTGAACAAATAAAAAAAAGTAGTGATAAATTTTATCACTACTTTTTTTTTAAAGTTTTTATTTACTATAAGCGTTTATTAACCAAACTATGCCACCTATTATTGCTAAACCAACTACTATAGTTAAAGTTATTTTTATCCAACTCCATGGACGCTCACCTTGTACTTCACCAGTTCGGCCATTAACTAAAAAACGAAAAACTTTTTCATTATATTTATAAGCGCTTATCCAAACTGGCAATAAAACATGTTTAAAAGTAACATCATTATAAGTAGTATTCTTTGTAGATATTCTTTGATGATCGCCACCAATATCTTTGCATATTGTTTGCTTAATTATTGGTTCCATTTTCAATTTGGCCTCAACAAACCCATCCTTCATATCAACCTGATACGTTTCGGTTCTAAAACCACTTAAGAATTTTTCATCATAATTAACCAGTTGATCTAAATCCCAGGGTTCAAGTTTTTCTGTATAAGTTTTTGGTAATGATTTACTTGCCAAAACAAGTACATCATCAAAAACGTTATTAACACTACCGCTAACCGAATGCCAGCGTGTTTTTGTAACCGTTCTGGTCTTTGTTACAGATTTTCCATTTTCAGTAGTTGTATATGATTCCGTAGCCTGATAATCATCGCCACGTTCACCCGAATATTTTGTATATGTTTTTGAATCATAGGTCCAATAAGGAATATACATTCCTTTTAATTTTTCTTGTTGTGTAGCAAACTTTTTTAAATCAGACGGAGCAAACCATAATTTTTTAAGCCATGTTTGAAAATGCGAAAAAGCTAAATTGGTATCAACTTTAAAAGGCAGCAACGAACTGGGTTTAACAACCGATTGTGTTGTTGGGTCTTTTACAACAAGTACGCTTCCACAAAAAGGACATAAATCAGAAACAACATTTTTATCAAAAGTTGTTTGTGCACCACAACCCTCGCAACGAACTGTACTTACCTCCTGTTTTTGAACTGATGCAAATTGTTCGCCCATAAATTTCTCAAAATCAATTTCTTGAACGGCATCATTTTTTGTTTCTATTATATTTTCAGCTCCACAATATTCACATTTTAAGGATAAAGTTCCGGGAGCAAAAGTTAATTTTGCTGCACATTGTTTGCAAGTAACTTCCGATTGATTTGTTGTTGATAATTTTACTTCTTCTTCCATAATTTTTTGACTTAAAAAAACCTAACAGGTTTTAAAAACCTGTTAGGTTTATGTTTTATTTACTAAATAACTTTTTTATTGTTGAGGTGGAACTGGAGGTGCAGGAGGCATTGGTGGTGGAACGGCTCCAAAAACAGGAGTTAATTCACCAACTTTACCAGCAGCTTCCCAACCAGCCATTCCTTGTCGCCAAACTAATGTTTCTTTTGTTAATTGATTTTGTGCTGCCATTTGTTTTAATGCATTTAAATCGAATGGTCCAGCTTGTTGACCATTAATTACAGCATGAAAAGCTAATACTGGTGGCATTGGTGGGGGAACTGGTGCACCTTGCTGATTTTGCTGAGCCTGATTCATATTTCCCATCATCATATTTGCCATTCCAAAACCCATTCCCATACCCATGCCTGCAGCAGCTCCGCCTCCATTAGGATTATTTGCGGCTGCTGTCATAGCATCAGCTGCAGAATATTGTGTAAATTTTCCCATATCACCTATTATACCCATGCTCGAACGTTTATCTAATGCTGCTTCTACATTTGGTGGTAATGAAATATTTGAAATAAGGAATTTTGTTAATTCAATTCCATACTCTAAAATTTCTGGTTTTATTTTATCTTCACAAAATTTCGAAACTTCATTATAATTTGCAGCCATATCTAATACTGGTATTTTACTTTCTGCTATTGCATCAGTAAAACGAGTAATTGCCACATTTTTAATTTGTTCGGTAATTTTTTCTGTTGTAAATTCACCATCTGTACCAACAATTTCTTTAATAAATTTAACAGGGTCTCCAATTTTCATTGTATAGCTTCCAAATGCTCGAATACGTATTGGACCAAATTCAGCATCACGAAGCATAATTGGGTTAGGCGTTCCCCATTTAAGGTCGGTATATGTTTTTGTATTTAAAAAATAAACCTCTGCTTTAAATGGCGAATTAAAACCATATTTCCAACCTTTTAAAGTTGCCAAAATTGGCAAATTTTCAGTTGTAAGAGTATACATACCTGGCTTAAAAACGTCGGCAAGTTGACCTTCATTAATAAAAACTGCAACTTGAGTTTCTCTTACAGTAAGCTTAGCCCCATTTTTTAATTCGTTATTTCGTCTATCAAAACGATGTACCATAACATTATTAGTTGGATCAAGCCACTCAACAATGTCAATAAATTCTGCTTTTAGTTTATCAAAAAGTCCCATAATTTTTGTTTTTTAAATTATTATTAATATATTATAAAGCTCTATCTATAAATAAAATACCATTTAAATGATCTATTTCGTGTTGAAAAATAATTGCTGTAAAATTACTACCTGAATAACCTTCAACAACTTCTGTTTTATGAGTTCCATTTAACATATCATATTCAATTCCTACAGCTGCATATCTAACCGTAGTTTTATAAACACCTGGAATAGAAAGACAGCCATCACCAGCAAAATTAATTATTTTATCACTTGTTATAACAATATGCGGATTAAGATAAACTTCAACAGGTTTACCTACTTTATCTAATCTTTTTACCAAAATAATATTTCTGTTTATTCCAACTTGTGGTGCTGCAATACCAACGCCTCCAGATGTAGCAGCTAAAGTCTTTTTCATTCTGTTAATAAGCGATACCAAAACAGTATTGGTTGAATCAGGACGAACATCAATCGACGATTTTCTTAAAACTAAAGAATCGCTTAAATTTGTAACAAGATAAATTCGCATTGGTAAGCTATCTGGAGCAAACATAATACTGTCAATTTCTATCCCTGTAAATGCAAGGGGATCAAAAGATAAAGTAAGTATTCCACCTGTTAAATGTGATATTTCGTGTTGAATAATAGCCGCTGTTTCTTCTTCTATTGTTTCTTGATGTAAAATTCCATTTAAGCTATAATATTCAACTGTAATTAAATTATATCTATTTATATCGGTGGGATATGCCCCTAACATTGTTATACAATTTTCATTATATATTGTAGAAGCATTTGAGTGTTGAGTTATTTTTGGGTTAATAAACACTTCTAAAGGTGTCCCTATTTTATCTTTTCGTTTTACAATAATTACATTTCTATTTATACCAATTTCTGGAGCAGTAATTCCATCAATATTTCCTTGATATGAAGAAATTGTACGATACATTCTATTTACTAAATATTTTGTAGTATCATTTACAACTTTTACACTTCGTGAATTCTTTTTCAAAATAATTGAGTCGGCCGAATTAAAAGCCGAAAGAATATTTAAAGGTTGAGTAGAATCGGATACAAAAATATAGTTCGATTCTATTTGTGTATAAAATAGGCTATCTACAATAATTTCAAGTTCAATATTATTTTGTTTTTTACAACCAAAAATTGCAATAGAACATATTGTTATTACCGAAATTAATAAAAGAATAATTCTCATTTTATTTATTAATTAAAAAGTAAATTTACAAAAATTAATAAATATCATAACATTAATAATGTTAATAATTTTTAATTAATTGAATATCTTTATTTTAGTCAAAATGTTATTTAAACCAATATTAATATCTTTGTGAAAATTTTTTACAAATGTTGATGATCTACGATATTATTGTTGTTGGTGCGGGACATGCTGGATGTGAGGCCGCTTCGGCAGCGGCAACTCTTGGTTCTAAAACATTGCTAATAACCCACGACTTAACTAAAATTGCCCAAATGTCATGCAATCCTGCTATTGGTGGAATTGCAAAAGGACAAATAGTTCGCGAAATAGATGCTTTAGGTGGCAAAACAGGAATTATTACAGATAAAACTACTATTCAGTTTAGAATGTTAAACCGTTCAAAAGGTCCTGCTATGTGGAGTCCTAGAGCACAATGCGATAAAACTCTTTTTACAATCGAATGGCGAAAAGAACTTGAATCAATAAATAATTTAAGCTTTTGGCAAGATGATGTTACAGAATTAATTATTAAAAACAAAAAAATTACAGGAGTTAAAACCTTAATGGGAGTTGTTTTTAAAGCTAACGCCGTAATTTTAACAAATGGTACTTTTTTAAACGGATTAATTCATATAGGAAAACAATCTGTTTCAGGCGGAAGAATTTCAGAAAAAGCTAGTTTTGGATTATCAGAACAAATTGCAAAATTAGGTTTTACTACTGGTAGAATGAAAACTGGAACTCCTGCTAGATTAGATGGAAGAACAATTAATTTCAATAAATTAATAGAACAAAAAGGAGACGAGAATCAAGAAAAATTTAGTTTTCTTACCGACATAAAATCAAATTTACCACAACAAAGTTGTTTTATTACGCATACTAATAAAAAAGTTCATGATATACTAAAAACGGGATTCAATGACTCTCCTTTGTATAATGGAACTATCAAAAGCATTGGACCAAGATATTGTCCAAGTATAGAAACTAAATTAATAACTTTTAGCGATAAAAATAGTCATCAATTATTTCTTGAACCAGAAGGATTAAGTACCTCCGAATTTTATATAAACGGTTTCTCAAGCAGTTTGCCATGGGATGTTCAATATAAAGCATTAAGAAAAATTGACGGATTAGAAAATATAAAAATATTTCGTCCAGGATATGCAATAGAGTACGATTATTTCGATCCTACACAATTGCAACCTACACTTGAAACAAAAATTATAACTAATTTATATTTTGCAGGACAAATAAACGGCACAACTGGTTACGAAGAAGCTGCTGCTCAAGGCTTAATTGCCGCAATAAATGCACATCAAAAAATAAATAAACTACCCGAATTAATATTAAAAAGAAACCAAGCATATATTGGCGTTTTAATCGACGATTTAGTAACAAAAGGTGTAGATGAACCATACCGAATGTTTACATCTAGAGCTGAATATAGAATATTACTACGACAAGATAATGCCGATGCTAGATTAACAAAAATTGGTTACGAATTAGGTTTAGCAAATATTAAACGACAAAAAATATTATTATTAAAAGAAAAATATATACTTACATTACACACTCTACTTAAAAAATTATCAATAGAACCAACCATCATTAACCCTATTTTAGAGAAATACGAAACAAATATTATTAATCAAAAAACTAAGGCAATTGATCTATTATCAAGACCACAAATAAATTTAGAATTATTAATTTCAAATATTAAAGAATTACAATCAATTTCAATACCAATAGAAATTAGAAATGAAGTAGTTCAATGTTGCGAAATTGGAGTAAAATATATAGGATATATAGAACGCGAAAAACAATTTGCAAGTAAGCTATTAAAGCATGACGAGCTTAAAATTCCTGTTGACTTTGACTATAATAAATTATCCTCATTATCAACTGAAGCAAGACAAAAATTTAATAAAATTAAACCTAAAACAATTGGACAAGCAAGTAGAATTTCTGGCGTTTCGCCATCGGATATTAATATACTTTTGGTTTTTTTAGGTAGATAATGTTTCACGTGAAACAAAATTATTAACAAAAAGAATGAATAAAATTAGTGGAAATATTGTTGATGTAGTAAATAAATTAATTTATAAAGGAGAGATTTATTTTACAGATAAAATAGAAAAAATAATTAAAACCAATAAAGTTGACAATCAATACATTTTACCAGGTTTAATAAATTCACACGTTCATATTGAAAGCAGTATGTTATCGCCTATGGAATTTTCAAACCAAGTAGTAAAACATGGTACAGTTGCTGTTATAACCGATCCACACGAAATAACAAATATATTGGGTATTAATGGTATTAATTATATGATTGAAAATTCTAAAAATGCTCCTATAAAAATTTTTTATGGTGCCCCCTCTTGCGTTCCTGCTACCACATTTGAAAGTTCGGGTGCATCGCTAAACTCAAAACAAATTGATGTTTTATTTAAAAAAAATAAAGTACACTTTTTAAGCGAAATGATGAATTTTCCTGGAGTTATTTATAACGATAAAGAAGTTCATAATAAATTAAAAGTAGCCCAAAAATATAATAAACCAATTGATGGTCATGCTCCAGGCTTAGTAGGAAAAGATTTAGAAAAATATGTAAATAGTGGGGTTTCAACAGATCACGAGTGTTTTAATTTAAATGAAGCTCTTGAAAAAATTAAATACGGAATGAAAGTGCAAATACGCGAAGGAAGTGCAGCAAAAAATTTCGATTCACTTTATTCATTAATTGATTCTCACAACGAAATGGTAATGATTTGCACCGATGATTCACACCCCGATGATTTAATTAACGGACATATTAATTCTATAATACAAAAAGCTTTTAATAAAAATTTAAACTATTTTAATGTTCTTCGAACTTGTACTTTAAATCCAATAAAACATTATAATATTCCTGTTGGTTTATTACAACAAGGCGATTTTGCAGACTTTGTAATATGTAAAAATAAGCATTATAATGAAATTGACTCTGTTTTTATTAATGGTATTAATAAAACAAAAAATATTAGTTTAAACAAAAAGGGTGCATCTCCTAATAATTTTAATGCAAATAAAATTAGCTTAAGCGACATTAAATTAAATATTAATGGCAATTATTGTAATGTGATTTCAGTTATTGAAGGTGAATTAATTACAAAAAAAGAAAGAATTAAATGTTCCGAAATATTTGATAATAATAATTTAAAAAATACATATAATAAAATTATTGTACTTAATAGATATAATAATAATGCAAAACCTGCTATTGGTATAATTAAAAATTTTAATATCATAAATGGTGCTATTGCTAGTACAATTTCACACGATAGTCATAATTTAATCTGTATTGGTAAAAACGATACTGATATTGTAAATGCAATTAATTTACTGGTTAAATCAAAAGGTGGAATTTCGGCCTGTTTTAATTCAGAAAAATTAATTTTACCTTTAGAAATTGGGGGCATAATGACAAACAAACCTGCCTTAGAAGTAGCCAAAAAATATAAAGAAATATCAGACTTTTCAAAATTTATTTTGGGTTCAACATTAAAAGCTCCTTTTATGACAATGTCGTTTATGTCATTATTAGTTATTCCAGAATTAAAAATTAGTGATAAAGGATTATTCGACATAAAAAAACTAAAATTTGTTGAATTATTCGAAAATTAAATGTTTCACGTGAAACGTATAAAAGAAAATATTTTATCAATTGTAAGGAATTTACCCAATAATCCTGGAGTTTATAAATTTATTGATTTTAATGATAAAATAATTTATATAGGAAAAGCCAAAAAATTAAATAAACGAGTTAATTCATACTTTAACAAAAACATTGAAGATGCAAAAACTCAGGCACTTATATCAAAAATTTATAATATTGAATACATAATTGTTGAAACTGAAAATGACGCTTTATTGCTCGAAAGTAACCTAATTAAACAATATAAGCCAAAATATAATATTTTATTAAAAGACGACAAAACATATCCTTGGATATGTATTACAAATGATCCATTTCCAAAAGTTTTTAAAACAAGAAAATTAACAAATCCAAATTATCAATATTTTGGTCCATACTCATCAAGTTATTTGTTACAAACTTTGCTCGAACTTATAAAACAATTATTTCCATTAAGAAATTGTAATTTAGTATTAACTGAAGAAAATATTTTAAATAAAAAATTTAAAGCATGTTTAGAATATCAAATTGGAAATTGCTTAGCTCCTTGCATTGGTAAGCAAAACAAAAATGATTATGAAAATAACATAATGCAAATAATTAATATTTTAAAAGGAAATATAAGTGATTTAAATAAATATTTAAAACAAAATATGTTATTATTTTCAAATTCTCTTGAGTTTGAAAAAGCAAATGAAACTAAAAACAAAATGCAAATATTACAGCATTTTCAAACTAAATCTATTATAACTAGTCCAAAAATAACAAATGTTGATGTTTTTAGTATTATTAATGATAAAGAAATTGCTTTTGTTAATTATTTAAAAATAAATAATGGTTGTATAGTTCAAGTGCATAATGTTTTAATAAAAAAATATTTGAATGAAACAGAATCGGATATTCTTTTAAATTCAATTCAAAATATAAGAGAAGTATATAAATCAAATTCAAAAAATATAGTTGTACCAGTAAAACTCGATTTTAAAATACCAAACACCAAAATATTAATACCAAAACGTGGAGAATTTCTAAAACTAATAGAATTATCACAAAAAAATTTAAAACATTTTAAACACGATTTTACCTTAAATAAAATAAAAGCCGATTATGGTAAGGTTAACATTCGGTTACTCGAAGAAATAAAAAACACTCTAAATTTATCAGAATTACCAGTACATATTGAATGCTTCGATAATTCAAATATTCAAGGAACAAATCCTGTTTCATCATGCGTTGTTTTTAAAAATGCAAAACCGAGCAAATCAGATTATAGACATTTTAACATAAAAACTGTTATTGGTCCAGATGATTTTGCATCAATGGAAGAAGTAGTTGAAAGGCGATATAAACGATTATTAGAGGAAAAACAACACTTACCTCAACTAATAATAATTGATGGCGGAAAAGGACAATTAAATGCTGCTAGTAAAGCTTTAAGTAAATTAGGTTTGATAAATAAAATAGCATTAATTTCTATTGCAAAAAAACTCGAAGAAATATACAAAATAAACGACCCTTTACCTTTATATCTTGATAAACGTAACGAAACACTTAAACTAATACAAAGAATGCGCGATGAAGCACATCGCTTTGGAATAACATTTCACAGAGATAAAAGATCTAGTGAATTTATAAAATCAGAATTACAAAATATAGAAGGAATTGGCGAAAAAACTATAGAAATTCTTTTAAGTGAATTTAAAAGTGTTGAAAATATTAAAAATACGTCCAACAAAGACATTGAAAAAATTATTGGAAAAACTAAATCTATATTATTGTTTAAATATTTTAAAATATAAAATATATCTTAGAGAGTTTTATATTAATCAAAATTTATTTTGATAACTCTAACATCCTTTTTATAGGAATAATTGCTTTTTTAATTAAATCATCTAACAAAATAATTTCTGGTTTTTCGTATTTTAAAGCAATATAAATTTTATTTAATGTATTTAATTTCATAAAATTACAATCATTACAACCACAAGTAGAATCGGTTGGTGGTGCAGCAATAAATATTTTATTTTTATTTTCTTTTTGCATTTGATGTAAAATACCTGATTCAGTTGCAACAATATATTTTTTACTGCAATCTGTTATAGTAAATTTCAATAAAGCAGCAGTTGAACCTATAAAATCAGCAATAATTAATATTTGTTTTTTACATTCAGGATGTGCAATTATCTTAGCATCAGGATTTTCTTTTTTTAATTTTAATATAGCTTCTAATGAAAACTGATCATGAACATGGCATGCACCATCCCAAATAACCATATTTCTTCCAGTTAAACTATTTACGTAATTACCTAAATTTATATCGGGTGTAAATATAATTTTTTTATCTTTCGAAAAACTCTCAACAATTTTTACAGCATTAGAAGAAGTACATATAACATCAGATAATGCTTTAATTTCAGCACTTGTATTAACATAAGAAATAACAATATGCTCAGGATATTTTTCTTTAAATTTTATAAATTCATCCACTTTAATTGAATCAGCTAATGAACAACCCGCTTTCATATCTGGAATTAAAACTTTTTTTTGAGGCGACAAAATTTTTGCAATTTCAGCCATAAAATGAACACCTGCAAATAATATAATATCAGCATTATTATCGGCAGCTTTTTGCGATAATTGTAAACTATCTCCAACAAAATCGGCTATATCTTGAATTTCAGGTGTTTGATAATAATGAGCTAAAATTATTGCATTCTTTTGATGCTTTAAATTATTAATTTCTTGTTTAATATTAATAGTATTATCTATTTTTATATCTAAAAAACCTTTTTCTTCAATATCACCCATAATTTTAAATTTTATTAAAATTCAAAATTAATTTCTTAATTTTAATAAATCATATTTTTTATGATTTTTAAATTTCAACTTAATATTATTATTATAAAATAAAAATTTAAAAACTGTTTTAATTATAATGATAATATTCGGTTAACATTGTTTAAATATTTATTAAATTTATTATTATTTAATTAAAAAGTTATTTTAATAACATTCAATTAACAATAAATATATTATTAAATCAAACAATTATCATTTTAATTAACAATGTTCATAACATTAATTTTGGTATAAATTTAATAAATAATAGTGTTAAAAAAGTTAACTTAGTTGTTAGTTAATTTATTTTATTTTAGTCAAAATGATTTTTAAAATATAAAAAAATATATAAAGCAAAATTGAAATTTACATTTCAAAATAACTTTGTTACCAATAATAATTTTTTATTTAATTATAATTAACAAGTATAAATAAAGTGAAAAGTCTGATATTTAACAATAAGCAAAAATATAAATATTTAATAATTTAAAACACAAATAATTAACATTGTTAATAAATAAAAATGAATTTTTATAACATATATATAAAATAAAAAATATAAACTTTACGAAAAAAAATTATGAAAATTTCTATAGCATCAGATCATGCAGGTTTTGAATTAAAAAAGTATGTAATAGAGTGGTTAAAAAATAACTATTATGAAATATTTGATAATGGTTGTAATAGTAACGAAAGTGTAGATTATCCCGATTATGCACGTAAAGTTGCTATTGATATTATTAATAATAAATCAGAATTTGGTATTGTTATTTGTGGTAGTGGTAACGGGGTAAATATGGTAGTAAATAAATATTCCGAAATACGTTCTGCACTTTGTTGGAATATTGAAATAAGTAAATTAGCCCGATTACATAATAATGCAAATATATGTGCTTTGCCAGCACGATTTATTTCAAAAGAAGAAGCATTATTAATAGTCGAAGTATTTTTAACTACAAATTTCGAAGGTGGTAGGCATCAATTAAGAGTTGATAAAATACCATTTTGTAAATAATTAATAATCAACCATCTAAAATAATTTAGGTAAAATATTTAATTGTTTTGCAAACATCTTTTAAATATTTACCTTTGTAAATTAATTTCATTAATAAAATGAAGCTATTTTATTAATGTATTAATAACGGAAATATATAATTTCCTTAATTTTTTTATATGGCAAATTTAAGTTTAGGTCATACTTTTCATATTCCAGTAATGGGAATTGGTTATTCTATTGATACGCCAGTAAAAGTTGCTCAATATGGTATTACATCTACTATTTCTTTAGTTGATGATGGGATAATTGAAAAAATGCGTCAATTTTATTGTCAATATTTTCAAATTCCTTTCGAAGAAATTACTTCAAGTGTTGACGATTATAGAGCAAAGCGAATTACAGCATATTTAGATTTATTAAACGATATTGTAAATAAAAAGTTTGAAGAATTAAAAAACTCTATTGAAAGCAAATCGAAAGAACTTCAAAAATATTTCGATATGCTACCAGATTATTCTTGGCTTAAAGAAAAATACATGTCATTTTCTTTAAAAGATAATGTAACCGAATTTAAAAATTGGATAAACGCCAATCTTATTGCTGGTAGTATTGATGTAAACATAATGACTAAACTCGATAAAGAAAATTATCGCGATGGGGTAAAACTTCCTGTAGAATATTGCGATGCACATGCTGCATTTAGAGGTTTTGCAAATTCAAAATTAACTTCTTCGATGGTACTCTCGGCCGGCATGAATCCTAGATTATACAATTATATCGAAAAATTTGATGATTTTTTTCCTAACGAAAAGGGCGAGTTTATAAAGAAAATAACATTAAAGGTAAGCGATTATCGTTCGGCTTTAATTCAAGGAAAATATTTTGCTAAAAAAGGAATTTGGATATCGGAATATAGAATAGAATCGGGTTTAAATTGTGGTGGACATGCTTATATTTCGCAGGGAAATTTAATAGGTTCTGTGCTCGATGAATTTAAACAAAACCGAAATGAATTAACAAAAGCTTTAAATGAAATTTTATTTAATGCTTTAAAACTTAAAAATAAAATTGTTCCCGAAAAAGAGCTTAATTTTAAAATAACGGCACAAGGTGGTGTTGGTACAAACAAAGAACACGAATTTCTTTTAAATTATTATAATGTAGATTCAGTAGGGTGGGCAACTCCATTTTTATTAGTTCCAGAAGTAACAAATGTTGATGAACAAACTATAAAATTGTTAATTGATTCAAAAGAAAACGATTTATATTTAAGCAATATATCGCCTTATGGAATTCCATTTAATAATTTGCGAAATAATACAAAAGATATAGAACAAGAAAAACTTGTTTTAGATGGAAAACCAGGCGCACCTTGCATTAAAAAATATGGTGCTTTTAATTCGTATTTTAACGATAAACCTATGTGTACAGGCTCTAGGGAATATCAAACAAAAAAAATAAAAGAATTACAAGCATTAAATTTAGATAAAGAAACCTACGATAAAGAATATAAAAAAGTAGTTGAAAAGGTATGTATTTGTGTAGGTTTAGGTACAGCAACTTTAATGAAAAATAAAATTCCTTACACTAAAGAAGGCGATGGTGTTTCTATTTGTCCTGGCCCAAATATGGCATATTTTTCAAAAGTCTTAAGTTTACAGGAAATGGTTTCGCATATTTATGGTAGAATAAATGTAATTGAAAGAAAAGATAGACCTCATTTTTTAGTTAAAGAACTAATTATTAATATTAAGTATCTAAAGGAAAAAGCAGAAGATAATTCAATAACCGATAAAGAAAAAACGAGTTTAAAAATATTTAAACAAAATTTAATTGAAGGTATTAAATATTATAACAATTTATACTCAACTGTTAAAGTTGATGATAATGAGGTTATAAAAGCCTCTTTAATTCAATTAAAAAATTTAGAAGTAGAATTAAACGAAATTAATTTTTAGAAATTAATTTTATCTTTTTCTTTCTAATTTCACACTAACTTTTTCAATTTTTCCTCCTAATGGGGGGTTAATTTTAGAAACTTTTAGTGCAATTGCCGATATAGATAAAAAATTATCAAATAATTTGTTAATTATTCTGTGAGCTATGTTTTCTAAAAGAAACGACTTGGTTTTCATTTCGTTTTTTATAGTTTTATAAACATCCTGATAATCTAAAGCATCTGAAAGAGAATCGGATTTTCCAGCTTTTTCGGTATCGGTATCAATGGTTATATCTATTATAAATTTACCACCAACAATTTGTTCTTCAATAAAATGCCCATGATAAGCGTAAAATTCCATTCCTTCAATAATAATTTGTCCCATTTTGATTTATATGTTTTTTATGCTACAAAAACACCAAATTCTACCAATTTTTTATTGGTTTTGTTTTCTTTGTGACTTGGTGTTTTAGTGGCAATTTTTTATTTTTAAATATTACTAACAAAAAAACAGAGCAATATTAGTTAATTCCTTTATTTTTGCAGAATAATTTAGAAAATTTTTATAATGAGTACAGAAATAACACCTTCGGCAAATGAAGTTCGTCAGCTTAATTTTATTGAAGAAATAATTGAAAAAGAGAAAAACAGTAACGAGTTTCCTATTGTACATACTCGTTTTCCACCAGAGCCAAATGGTTATTTGCATATTGGACATGCAAAATCTATTTGTTTAAATTTTGGATTGGCAAAAAAATATAATGGAAAATGTAATTTACGTTTTGATGATACAAATCCTACTGCCGAAGATGTTGAATATGTTGATTCAATAAAGGAAGATGTTCGTTGGTTAGGTTTCGATTGGGAAGAAAGAATGTTTTATGCTTCAGATTATTTTCAACAAATTTACGATTGGGCAGTTTTACTAATAAAAAAGGATAAAGCTTTTGTTTGCGATTTAACTGCTCAAGAGGTTTCCGAAATGCGTGGAAATCCTACAATTCCTGCAAACCCTAGTCCTTATAGAATTAGAACTATTGCTGAAAACCTTGATTTATTTGAACGTATGAAAAATGGTGAGTTTGCAGATGGAAGCAAAACATTACGAGCTAAAATTGATCTTTCGTCGCCAAATATGCATATGCGCGATCCTGTATTATATCGAATTTTAAGAGCTTCTCATCATAGAACAGGTAATAAATGGTGTATTTATCCAATGTACGATTTTGCTCATGGTCAATCGGATTATATGGAGGGAATAACTCATTCTATTTGTACATTAGAATTTGAAGTTCATCGCCCTTTATACGAATGGTTTTTAGAAGCACTAGAATTACCATTTCCACGACCTCGACAAATTGAGTTTGCACGTTTAAATCTTACATATACTGTAATGAGTAAACGAAAACTTTTAGAGCTTGTAAAAAGTAATTACGTAAATGGTTGGGACGACCCGCGTATGCCAACTATTTGCGGTTTAAGGAGAAGGGGATACACTCCAGAATCGTTAAGAAATTTTGCAGAAAAAATTGGAGTTGCCAAACGCGAAAATATAATAGATGTAAGTTTATTAGAATTTTGTATTCGTGAAGATTTAAATAAAAAGTCAAATAGGATTTTGGGAGTACTTAATCCGGTAAAAGTTGTTATAACAAATTACAACGATAATGAAATTGAAGAATTAGAAGCTATTAATAATCCCGAAAATATTGATGCAGGGACACGAAAAATACCTTTTTCGAAAGAATTATTTATTGAACGTGAAGATTTTATGGAAAATCCACCAAAAGATTATTTTAGATTAAAACCTGGTGGTGAAGTTCGTTTGCGTTATGCTTATTATATTAAATGCGAGAATGTTATAAAAAATAATAAAGGTGAAATAATCGAAATTCAATGTACGTACGATAAAGAATCAAAGGGTGGAAAAACTTTAGATGGCAGAAAAGTTAAAGGTACAATTCATTGGGTATCGGCTAAAAAAGCAATAGAATGTGAAGTTCGACTTTACGATAGGTTGTTTAAAAGCGAAAACCCCGAAAATGGTCAGGATTTTAAGGAAGATTTAAACCCCGATTCACTTAAAATTGTAAAAGGATTTATTGAACCATTTATATTATCAGCCAAGGCAGGCGAAAAATATCAGTTGGAAAGAATTGGATATTTTTCTGTTGATAAAGATTCAAATTCTAATAACATTATACTAAATAGAACGGTTACACTAAAAGATGCTTGGAGTAAAAATTTAAAAAAATAAAGTCACTCTGAGGTACTCGAAGAGTGACAAGGGATTAAGTTAAGTCATCCTTCGAGAACCTCAGGATGACCGAGAA
>JAVHRJ010000499.1:0-1464 GCA_036171595.1 Bacteroidales bacterium | reverse complement strand
CGAGAACCTCAGGATGACCGAGAAACATAATGTAATAGGAAATATAATGATCAATAAAATGCACCCAAACAAAGTCCCTTATTTGCTAGTTTATGATAATGATGGAAACATATATGAAGATAAGAGATATTTTGCAGTTGGTAAAACGGGCAACGAAATAGTAGAGCTTGGTCCACAAGATTTTATAGAATTACCTTTTGGTAGTGATATGTTTTTTTTACCAGGGCGCAATCCAATTGGAAAAAATATTAAAACTGGCGAAATTGAAATTGTTGATGATAAATTAGCAGTTTCAGCTTTTGTTGCCCCAGCCTATACTGTTACACATCACGCAGCATGGAATACTAATAAAAATGCTCCACGTTTACCTTTATTTGCATATTCGGCAGTAGGTTGGTTTAATAATAAATTTTATGTCCCAGCAATTAGAGTTGAAAGCGATATAAGGCAAGATTGCGATCAATTTGATCAAAAAAAAGTTATTTCTGGTGCAAAAAAAATGCTCAAATTAAAACCCGAAAACAGACTTATTAAACATTTATCGTATTGTGCATTAGAATATTTTTGTCCTGCAGCGCGAAATTATTTTTTAAATCGTTGGGAAGCACCTTTACCAACATCACCAACTTGCAATTCACAATGCTTAGGTTGTATTTCATATCAGCCAAAAGAGCATAAAATATCATCAACACAAAACAGAATAACATTTGTACCAACAGCACAAGAAATTGCAGAAATTGCAATAGAGCATTTAGAAACAGCTCCTAACCCAGTTGTTAGTTTTGGACAGGGTTGCGAAGGTGAGCCAACATTAGTTTGGGAAACGCTTCGCGATGCAATTATTTTAATTAGAAAAAGCACACAAAAAGGAATAATAAATTTAAATACCAATGCTAGTAATCCAAAAGCAATAGATGAAATGTGTAAAGTTGGTTTGCAATCTGTTAGGGTGAGTATGAATTCGGCTCGCGAAAATGTTTATAACGCTTATTATAAGCCACGAAATTATACTTTTAATAATGTTTTAGAAAGCATTAACATAGCAAGAAAAAACAATATTTGGATTTCGTTAAATTATTTTATTTTTCCAGGAATTACCGATTGCGAAGAGGAATTTAATGCGTTAACAAAACTTTTAACAAAATACAAAATAAATATGATTCAGTGGCGAAATTTTAATATTGACCCCGAATGGTATATAAAAGAAACCAATTATAAATTTGGAAGTAAACAATTGGGCATTAAAAATATAATTGAAAATATAAAATTAAATTATCCAACAGTTTATAATGGTTATTTTAACCCAGGAAAGGAGATTATTGAAAAGCATTTAATCTTGTAATGTTGAGTGATTAGCGAAAAGTCTTATTCTCACTACCAACACAATCGCTCGCTTCCAGCGAGTGATTTATTAATTTCACAAAGCTTTATTTATCATAAAAGTCACACTAAATGTGTTATTTA
>JAVHRJ010000498.1:0-2066 GCA_036171595.1 Bacteroidales bacterium | reverse complement strand
TTTATAATTAGAACAAACTTTCATTTACAACCTACGCTAAACAACAAAGCCGAAACGGAACAATAAACTTTATAATTTCACAAAAGCCTAATGCGAAAACGCTTTCGGCGTGAGGCACTTGTTAGGCTTATTTTATTTTTTATACTTGCAACACTTTTAATCTCTTGGTATTATTATACCAGCATCATGAATTTTAATTCCATCAATTGATTTTACTAATTCTTCAAAATAATTATTCCATTTAAAAGCAACACTTGGATTATTTTGTTGTATATCCATTATATCATAATAATAAGCGGGTTTTATTGGAGTATTACCTTCCTTATACTTAATAGAGATTGGCGTTGAAGCCAAAACAGCTAAATAGTCTCGGTTCTCATAGAACGATATTTGATTTATATTTGAATTCGTTTCATGATATACTTTATATATCAAGGTATAATTAGTATCATTGAAAGCTTGTAATATTGGATATACTCCTTTAGAAATGGTTTCGTAAAATGAATTTATTGATTTTGCAGTTCCTTGAACAAGGACGTCTAACGATGCTACAAGAAATAAAGCATTTATGCAACGCCAACTATGCATTATATCATTTAAATTAAATCCTTTCGGTGCAAAATAAATCTCTATCGTATTTGGTTTTATAGTTTTTGTATCCTTTAGTTCTATTACATGATGCTTACTTTTGTTATTATATCTTTTCTTATTTTCAAAGAGAAAGTTTATTTTACATATAGGAATAGGGACTGGAGAATTTGTATCAAATTCTATATCAATTACCTTTGTGAATAAATCCTTGTGTGTATTATTTTCCTTTATAAGAATACACGCACTTTGAAAATTTGCACTACTGTTATGATAAGTAATTTCGTTATCAGTCTCCGAAGTAACTGGTATATTATCTCCTAAACTCCAGTATCTGGTTTTATATTTCCTCCCAAGTAAACATATTTTTAAACCAATCTTTCCACCTTCTTTAGCAAAATTATTAGGAATTATCCTAACCAAATCCTCCTTATTTTTTATGATAGCTATCGTCTTCATACTTTATAAGCCTAACAGCGTTGCGCATAACCCGCCGCCAAGAAAGCTTCGCCGGGTTACTTACAACCGCTATAATTATTTAATTGTTAATTTATTTAGAACCATTAACACAAAACCGCCGAACGAAAATGCAAAACCCAATAACACCAAATCAGCCGAACCGTTGAAGCGGTCGGGGTTGGGGCGCGGGTTAGGCTTGGGAACTTTGAGCCGATGATCCAATGCGATAATTTAAAATATTTGGATTCTCCCGAAGAAGTTCCAATAGAACTTTTGTTGAACCGGACGGTGTTCGTTTGCCTTGCTCCCATTGCATTACTGAAGACGAACTTACATTTAATACTTTTGCAAACACGCTTTGACTCAACTTGATTTTTTCTCTTATCGCTTGAATATCTTTTGCTGTTATTTCAACTTTCGGTATTTCAACTCCGAACTCTTTTAATTCTTTTGCGGTGAAGGAAGTTTTAATGCCGCTTCTTACCAAACCTTGAATGGTTTCACCGATAGCATTTTTAATAGTCTCTCTCATAATTTATTCCTTTAGGCAAATAAAGTTGCCTTCTTTTTCCATTTCAGCAATTTCTTGATGATTAAGTTTTAATAAATCTTTTGCCAGTTTCTTAAAATACTTAAACTCGTTCTTGTCTAAATTTTCTTTTTCGTTTTTTGAAAACCCGAAAACGAATATTGCGATTTCAGATTCCTTGAATACAACGATAGTTCTAAATCCTCCGCTTTTCCCTTGGCCCAATCTTGGCATCCTTGTTTTATAAAGCCCGTTCCCCAAATCAGCAGTCCCAAGCTTATTCGAAATGTTTTCAAGAGTTTTTAGAAGTTCGCCATCGCTTACATTATTCTTTTTCGTCCATTTGTCGAACCACTTTGTTTTAAATTTTAGCATGTTCAAATATATCACATTGTGTTATATCATGTCAAGATAATTTTACATTTACTCAATAAGCCTAACGGCGTGTTATGTTAAAATCCAACACTGCCGAATTAATTATTTATAGATT
>JAVHRJ010000497.1:0-10739 GCA_036171595.1 Bacteroidales bacterium | reverse complement strand
TTATTATTGGATTTTCATATATACTTTTTAAAGCATTACAACAAAACAAACGTGCAAATAAACTATTAAAGCAAAAAAACGCAGAGATATATCAAAAAAACGAAGAAATAATGTCGCAGCGCGACGAAATACAAGCTCAAAGAGACGAAGTAATATTACATCGCGATAAGATAGCAACTCAACAGAAAAAAATTACAGATAGTATATTATATGCTAGCAGAATTCAAAATGCAGTATTGCCTCCAATAGACAACTTAAATAACATTTTACCACAACACTTTGTGTTATTTAAACCAAGAGATATTGTTAGTGGAGATTTTTATTGGATTCAACAAATTCAAAAAAGAACATATATTGCTGTTGCCGATTGCACAGGACATGGAGTTCCTGGAGCATTTATGAGTATGATGGGAGTTGCATTTTTGAACGAAATTATAACAAAATTCAATAATCCTACTGCTGGTGATATTTTAAATCAATTAAGATTAAACGTAAAACGCTCATTGCATCAAACTGGTCGTATTGGCGAACAAAAAGATGGAATGGATATATCGTTATGCGTATTAGATAAAGATAAAAACCATTTAGAGTTTGCTGGAGCTAACAATCCTATTTATATTGTTAGAAAGTCCATAAAGTCAGAAAGTGAAAAGTTAAAAGTTGAAAGTGAAAAAGATACTCAGTACAACCATAATGCTAACTTTGCAAACTTTATTAACTTTGAACTTGACGAACTTAAAGGTGATAAAATGCCAATTGGTGTTTACACTATTGATGACAAACCATTTAATACTCAACATTATCCAATAAATATTAACGATACTTTTTATATGTTTAGCGATGGATATGCAGATCAATTTGGAGGAAAAAATGGAAAGAAATTTATGTATAAACAATTTAAAGAAACATTAATAAATATTAACAGTAAATCAATGAAAGAACAAAAAAAGCAATTAGAAATTATTATTGAACGCTGGATGGGCAAAAACGAGCAAGTTGACGACATTTTAGTAATTGGTGTGCAATTTGTTTAATTAATGTGCAAAATGAAAATATCAATTACTTCCATATTAATATTTATTAATCTTTATGTTTTTGGGCAATTTGATAACTCAATTTTCAATAACTATAAACCCATAAACGAAAACGATAGTTTAAAAATTTGGTTAGGCTTAGAAAATCAAAATTTTTTACATAACAATGAATATTTCAATAACTTATACGACGGATATACATATCTTGGATATAGCTTTTCACCTAAATTAATTTTTCAACCTTCACCAAAATTAAAACTACAAGCTGGTTGGTTTTTTATTAAATACTCTGGACGTGATAATTTTTGGCGTTCTGTTCCATGGTATAATTGCGAATATAAATTTTCTAAAAATGTTGAGTTAATTCTTGGAAATATTCACGGTACAGTCGAACATAACTTAATTGAACCGCTTTATTCATTCGACAAACATTTTACCAATAATCCCGAACAAGGAATTCAATTTTTAAGTAATTTCAAACATTTTGAAGGCGATTTATGGTTAAATTGGGAAAAATTTATTGTACCTGGCGATACATTTCAAGAAGAATTTACATTAGCAACAACCTCAAAAATAAAATTTTATAACTCTAAAAGCAAATTGAGATTTTCAATCCCACTTCAAGGTATGGCTACGCATAAAGGTGGACAAGGTGGCTCAAATTCTAGTTTTTTACAAACTTATTTTAACACAGTTTCTGGTTTTGAATTAGAATATTTGCCATCATTAAATTCGAAAAATAAATTCGGAACAAAAAATTATTTTGTAACTTATAACGATGCTTCCGACAGTAGTTTTCAATATTATTCAAAAGGCTATGGAATATACTGTAATTTGTTTGCAACAATAGGCAACTTCGACTTTACAACAGGTTATTGGTATAGCAAACATTTTATTTCTACACGTGGAGAATTTTTATTTCAATCGGTATCAAATAAATTTACTATTTGGTGGGAACCAAACAAACAATTAATTACATCAAAACTTCAATACAATCACAAAATAAATAATGGAATAAAATTAGCTATTAGAGCAGAAACTTATTATGATGTTATAAGATATAATTTCGATTTTTCTTATAGTTTATACTTAATTATTAATCAAGATTTCTTTTTAAAAAAAATAACAAATAATATTACTTATTAGCTTCATTAAAAAGCTTATCAATTTTATTTTTAAATTTCCAACATGTCATTTGCCTAAGTGCTAAACGCCTTCCAAATTCGTATGTTGAAATCTTTTCATCGGTTTTACAAACAGTATAAGCTATATAAAACGCCTTACTTATTGGGAATTTACAATTATGAAAAAAAGTTTCGGCAGTAGCCGACTCTTCCGATTTGCATTTTGTACATCTTCGCGAAAAAGCAGACTTCCCAGAACAATAATTTGTATTTCCACATTTACGGCATACAAAACCATTCTCCCATTTTAAATTTGCTAAAAATTCTAAACACTTATCGTCGTCATTAAACAATTCATTTAGCAATTCTTTATCAATATTTTTTGTAAATATCTTATACATAGTAAATAAAGTGCAAATATATTAAAAATATTTAAAATATAGTGATACTATAGTGATTTATTTGTTTTTTATTTTTAACTTTGTGCCGTTAAAATTTTATATATGTCAAATTCTTGCGAAGTAAACAATAAACCAAAATCTGTTAAAGAATTTTTTAAATCTAAAATGTTTTGGAAAACCTTTATAGGTATGACAATTGGTGCAGTTGGTGGAGGATTATACTATTATTATGTTGGATGTAAATCGGGAAGTTGCGGAATTACATCATCTCCAATTGGGGGTATTATAATGGGCAGTGCAATTGGATTTTTTGCAACAAATAGCTCATGTGGTTGTAAACTTTAAAAATAATTTGAAATGGAAATTAAAGAAATAGATAAAAGGTATAGCGAATTAGCTTCATCAGATTGTTGTTTATCTTGTGGGGGTGCAATAGATTACTCCGAAGCTAAAATTGATGAAATATGCGTAGACTTGGGAAGTGGTCGCGGTACCGACGTTTTACGCTTAGCCGAAATTGTTGGAAAAAACGGTTTTGCTTATGGTATTGATATATCAGAAGGCATGATTGAAAAGGCAACATCAAACGCAAAAAAATTTAATGTAAAAAATGTAAAGTTTGTAAAAAGTGAACTTGAGAAAATTGAATTACCAAACAAAATTGCAAACCTTGTTATTTCAAATTGCACAATAAATCACGCTTCAAATAAAAATGCTGTTTGGAGCGAAGTTTATAGAGTTTTAAAAGGTAATGGGAGATTTATTGTAAGCGATATATATTCAACTAAAACTGTTCCTGAAAAATACAAAAACGATGCTGTAGCTGTTGCCGAATGTTGGGCTGGTTCGGTAACAAAAGATGAATATCTTAAAACATTAAATGATACAGGTTTTGAAAACATTAAAATTTTAGAAGAATCAAAGCCTTATCCAAAGGGCAAAATTGAAGTTGTTAGTATAACAATATCTGGCTATAAACCAGCATGTAATTGTAAAAAATAATCATTAATTTTAAATATTTTTATCATGAAAAGTTTAGTAAAAAAATCAAAGAAAGAAAAACAAACAAAAGAAAAAGTTGCACAATGTTGTGCTAAAGTTTCAAAAACTGTAGTAGGTTGCCACGATTAGTTTACAATAACAATTGTTTAAATATGTATTACTCAAAATATAACATTTTTTCGAAAATTAAAGATTCAGAAAATTTTTATCTTGTTAATTTGTTATCAGGCAATGCAGATATTTTATCGCCTAAAGAAGCAGAAGAGTTAAAATTAATAAAAGACAAGAAAAATACTGATTCAGATTTTTATACCGAATTAACTGAAAAGGGATATTTTATTGACGAGTATAACGAAACAAAAGCATATAAAAATAAATATTTAGATTTTATTGATTCTCAAGAAACTGATGAAATTCAAATATTTTTTGTTGCAAATTACTCCTGTAATTTTGCTTGTACATATTGTTACCAAGATGAGTACAATAATGAAAAAGTTCAAATTGAGCATAATGTTATTGATGCTTTTTTTAATTACATAAATAAAGAATTCTCATCAAGAAAAAAATACATAACAATATTTGGAGGCGAACCGCTTTTAACATCAATAAAACAAAAGGAAACAATATCGTACATTTTAAAAAAAGCGAACGAAAACAATATTGATATTAGTATTGTTTCAAATGGTTATGGGTTATACGAATATATTGATATTTTAAAATTAACTAAAATACGCGAAATACAAATAACCTTAGACGGTACAGCCGAAGTACATAATAAAAGGAGATTTTTAAAAGGTGGCAACGACACTTTCGAACAAATTGTTATGGGAATTGATTCTTGCATTAAGAATAAAATAACAATAAACCTAAGAGTTGTAATAGATAAAGATAATATTAATAATTTACCACAATTAGCTCAATTTGCAATAGATAAAAAATGGACAAAAAGCCCTTATTTTAAAACTCAAATTGGACGGAACTATGAATTACATCATTGTCAATCAACTCCCAATAAATTATTTACAAGAATTTCACTTTTCGAAGAAATTTATAATTTAATAAAAGTTTATCCTCATATTTTAGAGTTTTATAAACCAGCATTTTCAATTTCAAAATTTTTATGGGAAAATGGCGAATTACCCGATCCTTTATTTGACGCTTGCCCTGCATGTAAAACCGAATGGGCATTTGATTATACCGGAAATATTTACTCATGCACAGCAACAGTTGGAAAACAAGACGAATCGTTAGGAACATTCTACCCAAATATTTCAAAAAAATTAGAAAAAATTAAAGAATGGGAAAAACGAAATATTACAGAAATAGATTCATGCAAATCATGCAACCTTCAATTAGCGTGCGGTGGCGGTTGTGGTGCAATAGCAAAAAACAAAACAGGAAATATTTGTTCACCAGATTGTAGGCCAATTACAGAACTTTTAGAATTAGGATTTTCGCAATACTTAACCAGAAATATTTAAAAATGCACTTCGACGATAAAGCAAAAGAATGGGATAATAACCCTGAATTTATTGAAAGAGCAAAACTACTTTCAATTGAAATTAAAAAATTTATAAACCTTACAGGAAATCTTACAGCACTCGATTACGGCTGTGGCACTGGTCTATTAAGTAGACAGTTAAAAAACGATTTTAAAAAAATCGCATTAATTGATTCATCGAAAGGAATGATAGATGTTTTAACTGAAAAAATAAAAACAGAAAAAATCAATAATTTCGAACCATACTTTTTAGACTTACTAACTGATAAAATCCCATTTGATGAAAAATTTGATGTAATTTATACATCAATGACAATTCATCATGTAAATGATATTAAATCTATTTTCGAAAAATTTTATTATTTGTTAAAACAAAATTCATATTTATGTATTGCCGATTTAGTAAAAGAGAGTGGCGATTTTCACCCACCCGAAATGAATTTTAAAGGACATTTTGGTTTTGAAAAAAATGATATTGAAAATTATTTGAGAAGTGCTGGTTTTGAACCAGTTTTTTATAAAATTTTTCACAAAATTGAAAAAACAAGTGTTGAAAATAGTACTAAAGAATACCCTGTTTTTGTTATTATTGCAAAAAAAAACTAAAAAATTTAAACATAAAAATTATGAAAGAAATAAATACATCTGAATTTGAAAGTGAAATTATTAATAGTGGAAAAGTAGTTTTAGACTTTTACTCAACCGAATGCCCACCTTGCGAAGCAGTTGCTCCAAAATTTGAAGGGTTAGCAAATTTGTACGGACAAGATATTAAATTTTTAAAAATATATCGTCAACAAAATCGCGAATTAGCCGATAAACTTGGAGTAAAATCGTCGCCAACATTACTATTTTTTGACAATGGAAAAGAAATAACAGAACGATTAACTGGTGGAATTAAAAGAAGTGATATTATAAACAATTTAAATTCAATGCTTCCAGCCAATAGAGTTGCCGAAATATCATCTAAAATAAAACCAATAGTTTCTGAATATGATGTTATAATATTAGGTGGTGGTCCTGGTGGGCTAACAGCTGGATTGTATTTATGTCAAGCAAAAATCAATACAGTTTTAGTTGATATTGCACTTCCTGGTGGAAATGTTTCTACAACGCACGAAGTTTCAAATTACCCAGGTTTTATCGACCCACAACCAGGTTATATGCTTTCGCATAACATGTCGGAACAAACAAAAATGTGTGGTACAATTTATAAAGTTGCAGTAGATATTACAAAAGTTGATTTACAAAAAAAAGAAATTTTAATTGACAACTTTGAAACAATTAAGGCAAAAAAAATAATTATTGCAACTGGTACATCACCAAATTATATGGGTATAAAAGGCGAAAAGGAATTTAAAGGTAAAGGAATTTCATATTGTGCAACTTGCGATGCAAAATATTTTGTTGATAAAGATGTAATTGTTATTGGTGGCGGAAATTCTGCAGTTGAAGAAACTGATTTTATTTCAAAGTTCGCTAAAAAAATAACAATGATTCATCAATTCGATAAATTTACTGCAAACAAACAAGCACAAGAAAAAGTATTAGCTAACCCAAAAATTAGCGTTCTTTTTGAACACGAACCCCGTGCTATTTTAAAAGTAGGCGACAAAATGAATGTTGAAATTGAAAATCTTAAAAATAAAGAACATTTTAATTTAACAAGCGATGGTGTATTTGTGTTTATCGGAATGAAACCCAATATTGATTTATTTGCAAACAATTTAGAACTAGACAATTGGGGTTATATAAAAACAAATGAAGATATGAAAACAAATATTGATGGTGTTTATGCAATTGGCGATGTAATAAGTAAGAAATACCGTCAAATAACCACTGCTGTTGCCGATGGTACTATTGCAGCTATTTCAATAACTAAAGAACTAAATTAACAAAATATTATTTATTTAAAATAAAGCAACTTTTAGTTATTTTTGCATGTCTTAAAAAAAGACATGTATAAAAAATTAATTAATATACTGATAGTTGCGATTATTTTGTTTTCTTGTAAAAAAGAAAGCATTCATCCCGAATGGGATGTAAATTTACTTAGCCCAATTGCAAAAACAAAGCTCACATTAAATCAAATTGTTGCCGATAGTTTATTGCAAGTAAATTCCGATAGTAGTATTTCATTAGTTTATCAAACTCCATTAGCTGATATTCTACTCGATACAATTGCACAACTACCAGATACTTCAATTACATACACCGCAAAATTAAGTACCTTAAATATAGCACCTATAAATATTGTGCATAGTGTTACAATAGGTGATATAGCTGAAGAAGATAAACAAGTAAATGGTCCATACGGTGGACTTTACGAAACCATAATGACTGCATACAACACTCAAATGCCTACAACAATAACAGCAATTGCCCCAATGAGTTTTGATAGTATTATTGTTGATGCAGGAAATTATTTTCAAACTATTTCAGTGCAACAAGCTTATATTGATATTAAAATTGATAATAATCTTCCGATTACATTAACAAATATTGTTTTTCAATTAAAAAATCAGGGAAATGGAGTAATTTTACTAACAGATAGTTTCGCATCAATAGCACCAAACACATCTTCAATAAAAACAGAATTTTTAACAAATGTTACACTCGAAAATTTAATGTGGGCAAATGTTACAATAAGTTCACCTGGCTCGGGTGTTCCAGTAACTATTGACCTAATTCAATCTGCAACAACTACAATTACTGTTCGTGATATTATAATAGATTCTGCAATTGCACGTTTTCCCTCGCAAGAAATAATAAATTACAGTAACAATGCAATAATTAACACAACCGACAACTTGCAAATTTCAGAAGCATGGGCAAAAAGCGGGCAAATAAACGTTGAAGTATTTAATACAATTGGCGAAACAATGCATTACCAATTTCAAGTTCCAAGAGCTAAATTAAATAACGTACCTTTAACTTTATCAGGAACAATACCTCCAGCTTCGGGAGGAAACGCATCTCACACAACCATTTCGCAAGATTTAACAGGTTATAAAATTGATTTTACTGGAATTAATCAGGATACAATTAATAGCCTATATTATATTTTAACTGGGAGCATTGACTCTTCTGGGAATTTTGTACATATAACAATGAACGACAGTATTTATCTTAATTGTTCATTTAGTAACATACTGCCCGATTATGCTCGTGGATTTTTTGGAAATCGTCATATTGAACAAGATTCAACTGTAAGTTTTTCAGTTTTAAACAATTTGCAAATTGACCAGCTTAGTTTTAATGATGTTAGAGTTAGCTTATCTGTCGAAAACCAAATTGGAGTTCAGGCTCAAGCTAATATAACAGAACTCACAAGTATTAACACAAATCATAATTCAAGCGTATCTTTAACTGGGAGTGCCCTATCCTCGCCCTTTGTTATAACAAAACCTATCGACCCACATTCATTAAACATTGATGTAGTTCCAACAATAAATAATTTTACATTAAATAGCTCTAATTCAAATATTAATCAATTAATTAGCAACTTACCCGACAAATTCAAATATAAAGTAGCACTCGACTTAAATCAGGGAATTACACCTCCTACACCTGGCTCGGGAACCGATTTTATTTATTATGGCGACAAAGTAAGCAGTAAACTAAATATTGAAGTTCCACTCTCGTTTATTGCTGGAAATTTAGTTTTAAGAGATACTGTTGCACCAGATTTTGCAAATACAGATATCAGCGATGTTAATGGTGGAAGCATAATTCTTAAATCCGAAAACATGTATCCAATTGATGCATCAACAAAAATTTATTTCTTAAACGAGCAGAATGTTATTTACGACTCACTTTCAATTATTCCAATTTATATTGATGCCGCAACAATAAACACAAATACTCAAAAAGTTGAACAACCAAAATTATCGAAAAATATTATTCCACTTACAAAAGAAAAATTACAAAATTTATTTTTGGCAAAAAGCTTAATTATAGAAGCTAAATTTAACACTCAACCAGCTAACACACACGTTAAAATTTATAGTAATTATTATATCGATTTTAAAATAATTGGTGATTTTAGTTATAGAGTTAAAAAATGATAAAAAATGCCACAGATATTACAGACAAAAAAAAAGATGCAGATTTGTTATGATTATTATGATAAAAAAATCATAAAATATCAGCGTTTATCAGCGTCAAAAAAAACAATTCTCACTTTTTACTTCACGCTTTTAACATTTGTTATTTTTGCCCAAATATCGCCATTAAATTACCCCATTAACAACTTTGCAAACGATTCAATATTCACCGAAGTTGGTACAAATTTTTATTCGTATTTAGGTTCAAACTCAACAAGCAACAAATTTGTATCGGCACTATATAACAGCAAGTTTATTGATGATAATTTAAAGAACTCTGCTCATTTAAAAAATAAAAACATTTTAGGCTCCGACTTAAAAGCAAGTTGTTATGTAGCTACAATGCCTGATTCGATGTGGGGACTTTCAAATTTTGGCTACAGAATAGGATTATCTCAAAGACAATTTCGTTCATTTAATTTCAGTAAAGACTCATATAATTTAATATTTTTTGGAAATAAACAATTTGCGGGAGAATCTGTAAATTTTGATAACACACGTTTGCGTTCAATTGATTATCAAAAACTTGAATTAGGAATTTTTAAAAATTACCACGAAAACAATACCAAAGTAAATATTTATTTTGGATTTAATATTTTAAAAGGTCAGCAATTGCAATCACTAAACATTAATAGTGGTTCATTATACACTTCAATTGATGGCGATTATCTTAACCTTAATACTAAATTCTCTTATTTTACTTCCGACCAATCAAATAAACAATTCAGCGACTTTAATGGGATTGGGATTTCGTGTGATGCTTTTTTTGTTATTAAAAATACAAAGTCTAATCTTACCTTTACATTTGCCAGCGAGGATTTAGGCTATATTTCGTGGGCTAAAAAAAGTTATTTAGCTGGAGTTGATACTTCTATTCATTTTGATGGAGTAGAAATAACAAATATCATGAATGTTGCACAAGAAAACCTTCAAGGCATGTCGAAAGATAGTTTAATGAATATTCTCTACAGCAAAAACGATACTGTTCCTTTTAAACTTTCTATTCCCGAAAAACTAAGTTTTGAAATTAAAAAAGAATTGACAGGTTTTATTAATTCTGCAACAATTGGTTTAAACTATATTTTTGACGTAGGTCAGCCAATTCCACAATTTTATGCAATGCAAACTGCACAAATTAAAAAATGGTTAAATATAGGAATAATTGAAAATTACGGTGGATTTTCGGGCTTTAATGCCGGTATATATTTTCAAATTATTACAAATAAAAATTTAATCGCAATAATATCATCAGGTAACTTAACAGGTTTTATAATTCCAAATGAAGCTTATGCAAGAAGTATATTTATTTCACTTGCATATAAAATAAAATAATTTTACTTTTTGTTAATAACAAATTGTTTTACATAACTTCCCTTTTCAGTAGTAATATTAAAATAATACATCCCTTCTGCAAATTGCTTTAAATTAATATTATTTATTTTATTAGTAAACTCATATTCGGAAACCTTTTGTCCAATGTTATCGAACAACTCAACATTTACTTTTTCTTTAGGAGTTTCTGAAAAAACAATATTCAAATTATCGGTTGCGGGGTTTGGGAATATTTCTAA
>JAVHRJ010000496.1:0-10749 GCA_036171595.1 Bacteroidales bacterium | reverse complement strand
CTCTTATTAGCTTGCTTCCTACAACAATGACCTTTAAGTTTAAAGACAGCAAATCTATTCAAAAGATTGAAGGTTGGATGGGAATTTTTCAAATGGCAGGTATTGCCGACAGAGATAATAATTCTCGCCAAGCTATTTTAAAAATAATGAACGAAAAATACGTTTATCAAACTACCATGGATGGACCTAATTTTGGTTTTGATGAAATGCCTGATTTTAAACTAAAACCTTCCGACTCAACTAAAACTATTGCAGGATATTTATGTAAAAGGTACGATGTGTTAGTTAATGATACTGTTAAATTTTCTCTTTTTTATACCGATGAAATTGAACTAAAAAACCCTAATTGTAATAACCCTTTTAAAATGGTTGATGGCGTTTTATTAGAGTTTCAAATGGCTTTTCAAAAAATACCAATGCATTTAGTTGCAAAAAAAATAACAAAGGAAGAAATTAATGACGACGAATTTAATGTTCCCGAAGGCTTTGTTAAAGTTCCAAAAGAAAAAATGCAAGAAACTATTAGCAATTTAATGTAAAATTTAATATCTATAATCTTTATGAAATTAAGTAATTTATTGTTTGCGTTATCATTTATTTTATTAATTACCAGTAATTTAAATGCTCAAAAAAAGAGTTCCGACTTTGTTGGAAGCATTTCATATACTGTTACAACACAAGGCGAGGTTGATTCTCAAGTTGCAGCTCAACTTCCTACAGAAATAATTATGTATTATAACGGAGTAAAAACCCGTATCGAACAAAAAACTTCTATGGGATCTGCTATTATTATTAGTAATGCAGAAACAAAAGAACAAGTTGTCTTAATTGATATGATGGGGCAAAAAATGGCTCTTAAGTCAACAAAAGAAGAAACAGAAAGTAGTATTGCCGAAATTCCAAAAGCAGATATAGTTGTTGGAACAGAAACAAAAACTATTGCAGGTTATAATTGCAAAAAAGCAGATTTTACTCAAGATGGTAAAACATCTACAATTTGGACAACAGATGACATTAAACTTAGCAACGTTAACTGGCAAACACCTTATAAAGATGTTAATGGAGTTATGTTAGAATACTCACAAAAAACTGGACAGGATGGTGAAATTACTATGCTAATTTCGGCAAAAGAAGTTAAAAAAGAAAAAGTAAAAGATGCCATGTTTACCGTTCCTACTGGATATCAAGAAATGTCGATGACAGAATTTAAAAAAATGTTTGGCGGTGGTGCCGAATAATAAATTGTTCATAAAATAGTTATAAAAATCCTCAAATTTTGAGGATTTTTTGCTTTAATTTAACCACTTTCGAACAATATTTATTAAAAATAAAAATGGCGGAAAAAAAGAAAAAATCCGATAAAAACATTGAGGATGTTTCAGAACAAAAGCAAAATTTCTTTACAAAAACTATTGCTTTTATTACTGATGTTAGAACAAAGGCCACGTTAAGTATATTTATTTTTTGTTTTTCACTTTTTTCACTATTCGCAATTATTTCCTACTTTTTTACATGGCAAACCGACCAAAGCAAATTAACTATAAGCTGGTTTTCGCTATTGGGTAATGAAAATATTACCGTAGATAATTGGGCTGGAAAAACAGGAGCTTATATTTCAAACTTATTAATACACGATTGGTTCGGAATTCCTTCTGTATCTATAATCTTATTTTTAATTTTATGTTCATTTTATTTATTCAATTATAAATTTTTACCATTTGGAAAAACAACTAAATATTTAATCTTTTTAACTTTATGGTTTTCGGTTGCTTTAGGATATTTATTTGGTCTTAATTGGTTTTATTTGGGAGGCTCAACTGGTTATTTTATTAGCAAGTGGCTAAATTCTGCTGTAGGCAAACCAGGAACTTTTTTTATTTTAGCAATTACGGCCTTTACGTTTATTATTTTTGCTTTTAGAGATGCATTGCAATGGATAAAAAATGTTTTACGTAAATCAAAAAATGCCATTATTCCTATAAAAACAAATAACAATGATGATAAAACCGAAAACCACGACGACTTTAATTTAGATAATGATATAGAAAGTAACATTGATGATGAAAATAACAATGTTAATGATATTGAAGATGATACAAATAAAAAACAAGATGAAATTAACGAAGATAAAGAAGAAATTGTTGATATAAACAGTGATGAAACTGAAAACAATTCTAATATAAAAATCATACCTTCTGAAACCCCTAACGATATTACCCTAACTGTAGAAAGAAAAGAATCGGAACCTGAAGTTGAAGTAACAGAACAAACCAACGTACCATTAATGGGCGATTTTGACCCTCGCTTAGAATTATCGCATTATAAATTTCCACCAATCGATTTACTCGAAGATCACCGTTCATCAAACTCTGAAGTTAGCGAACAAGAGCTTGTAGCCAATAAAAATAAAATTATTGATACCCTTAAAAATTATGGGATTCAAATAGATAAAATAAAGGCTACAATTGGTCCAACTGTAACATTATACGAAATTGTTCCTGCACCAGGTGTTAAAATATCAAAAATAAGAAATTTAGAAGATGACATTGCATTAAGCCTTGCAGCTTTAGGTATTAGAATAATAGCACCTATTCCTGGAAAAGGAACTATTGGTATTGAGGTTCCAAACCAAAATCCAGAAATAGTTTCAATGCGTTCTGTAATAAGTTCATCAAAATTTCAAGAATCAAAATTTGATTTACCTGTAACACTTGGCAAAACTATTCAAAATGAAATTTTTGTTTTCGACCTTACTCGCTCACCACATTTATTAGTAGCTGGTGCAACTGGTCAAGGAAAATCTGTAGGATTAAATGCAATTATAACTTCATTATTGTACAAAAAACATCCAACAGAATTAAAATTTGTACTAATTGACCCTAAAAAAATCGAACTTTCTAGTTATTCAATTATTGAAAAACATTTCTTAGCAAAATTACCCGATGCCGAAGATGCTATTATTACTGATGTTCAGAAAGTTAAAAACACTTTACAATCGCTAACAATTGAAATGGATACTCGTTACGATTTACTAAAATCTGCAGGAGGAGTTCGAACTATCAAAGAATATAATGAGAAATTTGTAAAACGTCAATTAAATCCCGAAAAAGGACATAGATATTTACCATATATTGTAGTAGTTATTGACGAATTTGCTGATTTAATACAAACTGCTGGACGCGAAATTGAAGACCCCATTGCCCGTATTGCCCAACTTGCAAGAGCAATAGGTATTCATTTAATTATAGCAACACAGCGTCCATCTACAAATATAATTACAGGTTCTATTAAAGCAAATTTTCCTTCGCGTATGGCTTTTAGAGTCTCGTCGATGATTGACTCACGAACAATTTTAGATTCTCCAGGAGCAAATCAATTAATTGGACGAGGCGATTTGCTTATCTCTTTAGGTGGCGATTTGGTTCGTGTACAATGTGCATTTATTGATTCACCTGAAATAACAAAGCTCACAGAATTTATTGCAGCACAACAAAGCCCACCAACAGCATTGTTTTTACCAGAAGTAGTAAACGATAGTGATAGTGGCTCATCTGATGGATTTGACTCATCTAAAAAAGATGAACTTTTTGCTGATGCTGCCAAACTAATTGTGCAAAATCAACAAGGTAGCACATCGCTTATTCAACGTAGATTTGCAATTGGTTACGCTAGAGCTGGGAGAATTATTGACCAATTAGAATCGGCTGGAATTGTAGGCCCATACGAAGGAAGCAAAGCTAGGCAAGTGTTATATACCGACTTAAATTCTTTGGACCAATATTTGCAACAATTAGGAGTATTTTAAAAAAAATATAAAAATATGATTAAAAAATCTATCTGTTTATTAAGTATTTGCATAATAGTTTTAATTAATAACGTATGCAAAAGTCAAGATAAAGCATATCAAGCTGTTGACCCTAAGGCAAAAACGATTCTCGATCAAGTTTCAACAAAAACAAAAGCATATAAAACAATTCAAGCCGAATTTGGAATTATTATAGATAACAAACAAGCTAAATCAAAAGATTCAAAAAAAGGAACTATTTGGATAAAAGCTAATAAATATAAAGTAGATTTAGCATCATCAATAATTTTTAACGATGGAAAAACACAATGGAGTTATATGAAAGATGCTAACGAAGTTAATGTAACTACCCCCGACCCAAACGACGACAGCTCGTTAAATCCAGCAAAAATGTTTACAATTTATGAAAAAGGATACAAAATAAGATTTATTGCCGAAAAGTTTGAAGGCTCACGTGCTTTATATGAAATAGAGTTATATCCTATCAATTTAAAAAAAGATTTCACAAAAATTACCTTAAAAATTGATAAAACTAAAATGCAAATTTTTAGTATGAAAAGATTTGGCAAAGATGGAACTGATTATTTAATTGAAGTTGTTAAAATGGAAACCGACAAAGATATGCTTGATGCGATGTTTACATTTGATAAAACCAAGTTTCCTAAAGTGGAAATAAATGATTTGCGAGATTAACAATGAACTTTTTTGAACTTGTTAATTTAAGACAAAGCGTTAGAAAATACTCAACAAAAGCCGTTGAAAAAAATTTAATTGATAAATGTATAGAGTCTGCTCGATTATCACCATCGGCAAGCAATTCGCAACCATGGCACTTTGTTATTGTTAATGAACCAATTTTAAAACAAAAAGTAGCTCAAGCTACAATTACTCAAAAACTAATTAATAGTTTTACTTTACAAGCACCAACATTAATTGTAATTGTTGTTGAAAAACCAACAATTTTAACACAAATTGCAGGATGGTTAAAAAAAAGAGATTTTGCTTGGACCGATTTAGGAATAGTAGCAGAACATATTTGTTTGCAAGCCACAGAATTAGGTTTAGGAACTTGCATGATTGGGTGGTTTGACGAAAAAAAAATTATTGAGTTGTTAAATATTCCAGAAAATAAAAGAATTGGACTAGTAATTTCTATTGGTTATGCTACTGAAAATTATCTGCTACGAAAAAAAATCAGAAAACCTTTAACACAAATTACTTCATATAACAAGTACTAAAAAAACTTTTTTACTCTTTTGAAAAGTCTTAAAATTATTGTTATTTAGCATATAATTTTACACGAAATGAATAAAAAAGTAGGAATTAACAATCCATTTAATGCAATTGTTATAGTTGCTGCATTAGGTTACTTTGTAGATATTTACGATTTAATTTTATTCGGAATAGTTCGAGTTCCAAGCCTTAAAGGAATTGGTATTGCCGACAATTTACTATTAAATAAAGGCATTTTCTTATTAAACATGCAGATGATTGGAATGTTAATAGGAGGAATTATTTGGGGCGTTATGGGCGATAAAAAAGGACGTTTACCTGTGTTGTTTTTTACAATTTCATTATATTCTTTAGCTAATATAGCAAATGGTTTTGTTCAAAATATAGAACAATATGCTGCTCTTAGATTTTTAGCTGGCTTAGGTTTAGCAGGCGAACTCGGGGTTGGAATCACACTAGTTTCTGAAGTAATGAGTAAAGAAAATAGAGGTTATGGTACTTCCATTGTTTCGGGTGTCGGAATTTTTGGAGCTGTACTTGGTTTTTTAGTTGCCGACCTTTTCGATTGGAGAATGGCATATTGGGTTGGTGGAGGTTTAGGAATACTGTTACTTTTGTTAAGAGCTTCTGTATACGAATCGGGAATGTTCGAGAAAACTAAAACTGAACATAAGCATGTTTCAAGAGGAAATTTCTTAAGCATTTTCACAAATAAAAAAAGATTACTTAAATATATTTATTGCATACTAATTGGAATTCCTATTTGGTATGTTATAAGCGTTTTGGTAATTCAAGCTCCTGAATTTAGTAAAGCATTAAATATAACTGGCGAAATAAACGGCGGTGCAGCTGTAATGTATCATTACATAGGTGCATCAATAGGTAGTTTGTTATGGGGACTAATTAGCCAATGGCTAAAATCGCGAAAAAAATCACTTTTTATTGCATTATTTTTTCTAATAATTTTCACATTTATTTTCTTTGTTTCAAATGGGTTTTCATCTACCTTATTTTACGTTATAATTGCAATGCTTGGGGTCGCACAAGGTTATTGGGCAGTATTTATTACATCTGCTTCTGAACAATTTGGAACAAATATTAGAGCAACTGTTACAACAACAACTCCAAATTTTGTTCGTGGTGCTACTGTGCCAATAACTTCATCTGTTTTACTTTTATCAAAATATTTCGGATTGCTATATGCTGGAATTATTATTGGTGCTATTTGCATTGTATTAGCAATAATTGCAGTATTTTTAATTGAAGAAACTTTTGGTAAAGATTTAGATTATATTGAATAAATATTTTTTTATACTATACATTCTTAACTATATTTAAATATACATTTCATTAATTTTTTGAAATCATTTTATTTAAATATTTAACTATAAATTAATTATTTGTTTATATTAAAAATTTTTATATTTTTGCTAAAAGAAATTTATTTTCTACACATGAAAACCTTAGCGTACTATATTTTATTATGCTTGATACTTTTATCTTTTGAATCTAAATCGCAAGATTTAATTTTTTACAATAACACAAAAGATACTATTAAATGTAAAATAATAAAAGATAAAATTGAGTTTGTAGAATATACACTACCTAACGATTCAAACACTTATAAAATTTATCAAGAGCAATACGATTATTATATTCAAAGTAATAAAAATGTAACTAATCAAGAGCTTATAACTAATGTAAATAATTCATCATCTTTAGAAACTCCAAAAATAAGTAATATGCCTAAAATTGGATTTGGTTTAGGTATGGGAATAGATTATGGTGGAGTAATTGGGTTAAAATTATCGACACCTATTAGTTACGTATCTCTTTTTGCAGGTTTAGGATATAATTTAATTGAAGCAGGATTTAATATTGGTATTATTGCTCGGCCGTTTCCTAAAAAATTATTTACGCCAACTGTTACGGGAATGTACGGTTATAACGCTGTTATAATTATTAGAGGTGCCGAAAGTTATAACCAAACATACTATGGTGCTTCAATTGGAGCCGGAATTGAATTAAGATCGAGTCAATTAAAAAATTTCTTTAGCCTTGGTATTCTTATTCCATTTAGATCGCAAAATTTCGAAAATGATTTAATTGCATTAAAAAATAATCCAGCAATTGTTTTTAATCAAGAACCTAGCGATGCTTTGCTAAGTTTAGGTTATCATTTTGTTTTAAAATAAAGTTTTATAGCATAAAATAAATATTAAATTACACATTATGAAAAAATTAATTATTTTTATTTTAGTGGTTTGTGCACATAGTTATAATATATATGCACAAGTAAAAAATGATTCTACAATAAAACATGTTAAAAATGTTGAAACATTTGTAACTGTAACAGATAATCAGAATGGAGAAAAAAATATAGTTATTGAATCGGACGATGCATGCAATAATTTACCTTCAAAATTTATAAAGAAACATTTTAAACACGATAAAAATATTATTAAACACTTAAGCATTTCGCAAAAGGTTTTTGTTTTAATGCCAATTATATTGTTTTTGTTTATGTTTTTATTGATTTTTTTCTGGCTACGTCGCGATAATTTTAAACTTAGCGAATTGTTTTCATCAAAGTTTCACGAAAATATTATAAAAACAAGCATCACTAAAACCGACCCAACCGATTCGTCAAAAACAATTACTGAAGTTCGTGAAGAACCAGTATTTAAAAGAAGTTCGAGCCGATTTATTGCATTATTAACAATATTCACAATTTTAATTATTGCAATTTGTTTAATTTGTTATTTTATTTATTTTACAATAAGTGGATACCAGCCAATGCCTAATATTACTGGATTATGGAAAATAATAGCAGTATTATTAATAGGTATTATTCCATATTCAATAAACATGATGTTTAAAAAATAATATCTGTTTTTATTGTGGTCGAAAAAATTGAGGGTATTGTTTTAAGAACAATTAAATATTCCGATAACTCATTAATTATTCAATTATTTACTCGTGAGCATGGACGAATTTCGTGCATTGCAAAAGGTATTCACAATAAAAAATCGAAATTTGCCCCTGCCCTATTTCATCCTTTTTTTATTTTTAATGCCGAAATTTACTTCAATAACAAAAAGGAAATACAAATAATTAAAGAAGTAAATATTAATAACTCGTTAAATAATTTAAGAGAAAACCATTATAAATTAACTATTGCAATGTTTTTAGCCGAAGTGCTAAACAAAACAATAAAATACCAAAACACCGACGAAAATTTATTCGACTTTATTAAAAATATGATTTATACATTTGATGCTGAACAAAATTCACCTGCTAATTTCCATTTATATTTTTTACTCGGAATGACTCATTTTCTTGGTTTTTACCCAATAAACAATTACACAAACGAATTAGCATTTTTTGATTTGTTAAATGCACAATTTGTTAAATCTTTTGCCGACTCACAAACTATAGACAAAGAATATTCGGAACTCATTTCTCAAATTATGAACAATAAAAATAACGAATGGTGGACAATAAAATTATCATCATTTCAAAGACGCAAAACAATTGAAATTTTATTAAATTATTACACTTTGCACACAGGAATAAACATGAAAATAAAATCGTTAGATGTTTTAACAGATGTATTTAATTAAATTTTAATTTTTTAGAGTAAATTTATTTATAACAAAATACAAATATATATTTATTGTCACTCTTCGAGAGCCTCAGAGTGACCTATTGTTAGGCCCCTAGTCATGCTAAGGCTCTCGAAGCATGACTTTACAAAAACCTTTTATTAATGCAATTTGTTATAAACACATTTAGTAAACAATTGTATTAAAATGCTTTAGTTGTTATTTTTAATAATAATTACCAAAACACTTGCATTCCAAATTTTTATTTTGTATATTTCGTTTTTTATAAATAAAAAGACATTAACCCAACGTGTTTTTATTAAATAAAAATATTGCAAATTACCGTTTTTCATTACATAATGTTATTGTAAGGTGTGTGTGTGTGTGTCAAACAACGAGCAAAACACAAACTTTACTTTCAAAATAACAAATCGCCCCCTTAACACATTCAAAAACTTTATTGTTTTTTTAAATCCGTTAAATCTCGGATTTAAGTTTAACCTAACATTTTTTATTAATTAAATAATTCTCAAATATGAAATATACATTTTTAATTTTTATAGTTTTTGTAATGTTTATTACAAAAGTACAAGCACAATGTACAATTACATCATTTATTAATATTATTACACAACCCACATGCGACATGTGCGATGGCGAATTAATTGCAACGGGTACTAATGGCACTGCACCATATACGTATAGCTGGGCAGGTCCAAATGGTGCAACATCATCATCTTCTACCTTTACAAATGCTTGTGCTGGAATTTATTCCGTAACTGTAACTGATGCACATTATTGCACTACTGTTTCTTCAATTGTTTTGGTGGGCGGAACAAGTTGGCCAATACATAATTATAATACTTCCGGGAATTTTTCATTACATAATGAAGAAATTTTTGATATGTTAACTGATGATGATGGTTCGGTATATGTAATTGGTACTTTTACAGATAATATTACAATTGGCACAAATGTTTATACAAATAATACTGGTTATGATTATGCAATATTTCTTGCGAAATTCGATTATTGCGGTTATTGCTTTGGTTCAAGAGTTGTTGGTGGTGTTAAAGCTGGTTTAAGTCAATATAATTTTAAACTTGAACAATCTTGTAATACAACAAATAAAATTCTTGTTGCAGGTGAATTTACAAAAATTGATTTTACAACTACAAACAATCCTATGTATGCTGAAAATGAAGGAATTGATATTTTTTTAGCAATAATTGATAGAAATAGTTTTGAAGTATCAAATACTAATCAACAAATTAGTATTCACAGTAAAAATAATGATGAACTAAAAGGTTTAGCTACTTCAACTAATGGTTCGTATATAACCCTTGCAGGTGCTTTTAATGGTAAATTAACTTCAACATTGCCTTGGTGGGTGCAACGAAATTCAGCAGGACTTGGTACTGATTTGTTCTTTTGTAGAATAACATTAACAAATTGTGATGCATTTACATTAGTTTGGGATAGAACTGATTATTCAGGTATGTTTAGTGATTTAGGGATGACTTTTACATGTTGGACTGCTTTTTCATTTTTTATAACATATCAGAATGGAACTGGTACTGGAATAAAAAGTTATATTTCGAAATTAGATGCACAAGGGAATGTAGTTCAAACTGAACAAATAGGTACAGGGAATGATTATTATTGCATAAACGATGCTGCCATTTGCTATGGTGGCGATTTAATACTATGTGGGTATAAATCAATTGGGACTTTACATAAAAAACAAGCTGTTGTTATCCGCTATCCTACTATAAATTGTGGGACATGTATTAATTGGGCATTAGCATCGTGGAATATAGCCGATAGCCCCAATTATTTTAACGAAGCTACTAAAATTGCTACCGATGGTACCAGCATTTATGTTTCGGGTTTTTATGATTATAATAATTTTAAGTTTGTAAACCAATGGGCTGTGCCTTCCCAAGCTATTCCTTATGTTTACAATGTTACAAATCATTTTATTTATAAAACTGATCATAGTCTTAACCCACAATCAACAAATGGTTGGTTAACAGGTGCAATGAACGGAACAACTGGAATGTCGCGTGTAAATACTTTATGTTACGATCCTATTTATGGGGTATA
>JAVHRJ010000495.1:0-2080 GCA_036171595.1 Bacteroidales bacterium | reverse complement strand
GGTCGCAAATATTTGTCCATGTGTCTAACCCTTTAACATTTGAAAGTTCGGGTATATGTTCAACCCAATCTGTTGCTTTAGTGAATAAAATTTTCATAGCTTTCTTTAATTTAAAATTGTGTTGTTCAGTTGTCCTCGCTGCACTAAGTTTTAAAAATTTACTATTTAATTTTTATATTAAGAGAATAATTTTAAGGCGTTTATTGAATTGTTATTAATATCGCACCAGTTATCACGTGCATTAATTGCTGTTCCACTTATAACACCAGCTGCTGCTGCAATACTATCAAAGGTATAATCTTGAGTAAAAATCATTCTTTCTGAATTATTAGGATCATTGGTCAAAATAAAATCTTTAATTAAACTGTCTCTTATTTTTTTAGCATTTTCTGGAATTGAATCACCAATGAGAGCACTTGCGGTTGAATTTTTCAAAACAATTATTCTCTTGTTTTTGAATACACCTTCGGCTTTAATGTTTTTGCGTTTAATTTCCATAAAAAGTTTTACAGAACCATTATTATCTTCTAAAATTTTACTATTATTTTCTACGTTATTATTATTTATGCTCGTTAGATTGATTTTTGATTCATTTACTTTAGCACTAAAATTTCTTTTTTTCAAAAAATCGGACGCTTCAGAAAGTGTAATTTCAAATCCAATTAGTTTTACACATTCTATTAAGGCTTGAGGGAGGCTAGGAAATGGTGGTTCATTTATCATTTTTTGTGCTTTTCCTAAAACATCACCCATTGCTCTTTGCTTCTTGCTTAAATTTAAATAAATTTCAGCCTCATTTTTTGCGCTTTTATTTTCTATATTTTTTTTTGATAAAAATTGTAAGAAAATGTTCTTGATCGTTTCAATATCGTCTTCTATAAAATTTATTATTTTAAAACATTTGTCTGAAAATTCACCCCCCGTTTGAGAATAGTAAAACCTCCATATTTGTCCGTCAGTTATAATTGAAAATTCAGAGGTATTGTTTCTATTATAATCACGTAGTTGTAATTCCGCCAATTTTACATCTATTTTACCCAAAGATTTTACTTCAATAAAAACTGAAGGCGGGTTATAATGATTTATAAATAAAGCAATGTCAACTTTTGTTTTGTCTTCATTTGGAACTGGAATATATTCAGTAAAAACTTCTTTTGGATTCCATATATTCCATTCTAAACTATTTATTATCCGACCAACCAATGAAAACCTTATATGCTCTTCATTCTGATACTCTCTATTAATCAGTTTAGTCTTTATATCATTTAATGTGTCAATCATATTGCTTTAGTTTAAATATTTCTTGCTCTCAATATTCATTGAAGATAATTAAAGTTTTTTGTGCAATGTCTGTCTGTTGCGTCTTCTTTCCTTTAAACTTGCCACCAACGAGCGGCTATGCGCGCTTGCGGATTTACGAAGAAGTATTTGTCTGCAAGGCAAATGATGACCCACTTATTTGTTATGAGCAGATTTTCTTTTTTTTCTTAAAGTCTCAAGTTGTTTCCATGTACCATCGGTTTCGTCAAAGAAGTCCCAAAAAATCCAACCATTTACCGACCCGTCAGCAGCACGAACAGCAGCACCAGAAGGCGATTTGAATTTTTCCTTATTAAACTCAATGAACCCATTATGAACTTCCGCTTCCAGCAAACTTCCCTTGAAATGTTTTCTTAATTTTAAACCACTCTTCAGAAAAACACCTTTAACCATAAGTCCACCGCTTTGCGATTTGTTAAGGTTTGGGTGAATCGGAGACACTATTTCACCATTAAGGTTTAGCAGTCTTCTAAGAACCGCGTTAGCAGGCTCATTAATATAGTCACTGTGTTGGACTATTGCCTTGTAAATATCCAAGTCAATGTCAATTGTTGTTTTGTTTTTCATTTGCAGAATAGTTTTTAATAGTTAATAATAGACAAATGTAGAATATAAAAGTTAATTTTCCAAATTAATTACTTATATTATCTATTATTATCTTAAAAAAAGTCTGCACAGTCGAAATGCACACGGTACATTTTTTCTTTAAACTTGCCACCAACGGCAAGCTAAATGTTGTAGCCGACTTCGTAAACAAAAT
>JAVHRJ010000494.1:0-35607 GCA_036171595.1 Bacteroidales bacterium | reverse complement strand
CCTGGATCAAGTGCAATTCTTTTTTGATCTTCAACAAGCAAATCAACTTCATCTTGTGTTATTTCTTTTTCATAATTAGGTCGATTTAAATACCCAGTATTTTTAATGCATTTAATATTTTGACCTGCAATACCAACATAAACATTAGTAATTTTAATTTTTGCTTGTTGTTCTGCAATATTAACTGCAGCTTTAATTCCGTTAACTGTTTCTTCTATATTAAGCACATTGCCACGCTTAACACCAGAAGATTTGGCCTTTCCCATACCCAAAATTCTAAACTTTCCATCGGCTTCTTTTTTGCCAATTATGGCAACAATTTTAGTTGTGCCAATGTCGATTGCTGCGATAATGTTATTCATCTGATTCATTTTCATTTATTTTTGTACAAACAACTTGATTATTATATTTTAAATTTATTTTAGCGTATTTTTCCCACCCTTCACGAGGTAAACCAATTTTAATTATTGCTTTTAAATTTTCAAATTTTTCAGATAAATTTTGAATATCACCTAATAAAATTATAAAATTTCCAACCTTTGGAACAAGCTCAATCTCATCATTTTCATTTAAATATATTTGCTCAACAAAAGCATTTAAAAAAGCATCGCCTTTTATAAATTTTGATAGTATAAATAAGTCATCAATTAAAAATTTCCTTCCTAGCTCATCTTTTTCTTCTTCTTTTGTAATATCTTTTTTATAACGTAAATTATATGGCTCATTAATATTTCCACTTGCAACCAACACCCTTGCAGTATATTTTTCGGACAATGGAAAAAGAGAGCCTTTTTCGTCGATGTAATAACTAGTTCCGTCATAATTAATAACACGAAGAATTGGTTCTCTTTGAAATATAACAATATGTAATATTCCATCTAATGTAGAAAACACTTCGGTCGATTTAATTGAAGGATAATTATTTATATCATTTTCAATTTTATTTAACGGAATTTTATCAATAAAATTATCAAGTAATTTGTAGTTTTTTTGATTTAGTAACTCTATTATATCTTTTGATTCAACAAAATTATTGCCTGTTGTGTCAACAATTTGCACATTAATGTTATTACATTTAACATTTTTTAGTTGAGATGTAGAAAAACTTAAAGAAACAACAATAATTGCAATAAAAAAAAACCATATTGCAACAGATATTATTTTTTTAATAATTCCTTTTTTCATATTAACTTAAAATTAAATTTTTAAGTGGTTCAACTAATTGATCTATATCGCCTGCACCCATAGTAACAAGTAGTTCCGGTTTATTGCATTTTATTATTTCTAACAATTGCTCTTTAGAACAAATTTTTTTATTTAATATTTGAACTTTATTGAGTAATGTTTTACTTGAAATTCCGGGTATTGGCAATTCTCTTGCAGGATATATTTCTAATAATATCAACTCATCTAATAACGATAAAGCCTCACCAAAACCATCAGCAAAATCGCGTGTTCTAGTAAATAAATGGGGCTGAAAAACGCCAGTAATTTTTTTATCAGGATAAATTTCTCTTACCGATGTTATAAATGCTTTCAACTCTTCGGGATGATGCGCATAATCATCAATATACACATTGTTAATATTTGATACTTGAACATCAAAACGGCGTTTAACACCAATATATGACTCAATTGCAAATTTAATTTTTAATGGGTCAATGCCTTCCCACAAGCACATTGAAGCAGCAGCAACTACATTCTCAACATTATACATACCTGCTACACTAGGAGTAATGTTTTTTATATTCCCCCACGGCGTATTTAAATCAAATGTAAACTTTCCGTTATTTAATTTTAAGCTTGAAATAGTACAATCTGCATTTTGTTTTATAGAGTACGTTGCGATTTTTATTTTTGTAAATTTTGGTGAAAAATTACTTTCTTTTTTTATAAGTAATTTTCCGTTTTCTTTTACTTTTTGAGCAAATTGTGTAAATGCATCAACAACGTTCTGATAATTGTTATAAATATCAAGGTGGTCGGCATCAACTGCAGTAATTATGGCAGATGAAGGGGTAAGTTTAAGAAAAGAACGGTCATATTCATCAGCCTCAACAATAGCAACTTTACTTTTGTTAGAAAAAAGAAAATTTGTTTGATAATTTTTTGAAACGCCACCTAAAAATGCAGTACACCCTTCATTTAATTGACTATATATATGAGCTAAACACGTTGATATTGTGGTTTTTCCGTGTGTGCCAGCTACTGCAATAGTATAGTTATCATTTGTTATGCTTCCTAAAACTTCAGCTCTTTTTTTTATTTCAAAGTTATTATTAACAAACCATTGAAATTCGCTATGATTATTAGGTATTGCCGGCGTATAAATAATTAATGTTTTATTTTTATCAATTTCGCTAAATTCTTTTGGAATTAGTAACACGTTATCATCAAAATGAATATTTATACCTAATTGCAAAAGTTCATCACATAATATTGATGGTGCTCGGTCATATCCTGCAACCACAAATCCTTTAAGCTTAAAGTATTTTGCAAGTGCACTCATACCTATTCCACCTATTCCGAGCAAATAAATATTATGTATATTGTTATAACTCATTTCTAAATATTAAACTATTGATAATATTTCATTCACAATTTTTTCGGCCGAATTAAGCACAGCCATTTTTCCGCAATTTTCGCGATAAACATTTATTAAAAACTCATCATTTAACAATTTTATGGCTTCATCAACGAGCTTATCAGGAGCTTCTGCATCTGAAATCATCATTGCTGCATCATTATTAAAAAGAGCCATTGCATTTTTTGTTTGATGATCTTCAGCAACATTTGGCGATGGTACTAAAATAGAGGGTTTTTTAACTATACAAAGTTCAGAAATTGTACTTGCACCAGCTCTTGAAATAACAACATCTGCAACAGAATAAGCTAAATCCATTCTTGCAATAAAATCGAGAACTTTTATCTCTTCACACTTATAACTATCGGCAATATTTTTCGCGTTGTTATAATATTCTTTTCCAGTTTGCCATAACAATTGAAATTTATGTTCTATTATTTTTGACAAACCACTCTCAATACTTTTATTAATGGTTCTAGCGCCTAAACTTCCACCAATAACCAGAATCGTTTTTTTATTTCCCTGAATTCCAAAATGCAACAAAGCTTCTTCGTGTTTTTTACCAGTACTATCGGTTAAATTTTGTCTAACTGGATTACCAGTAAAAACGATTTTTTCTTTTGGAAAAAAGCGCTCCATATTATCATATGCAACACAAATTTTATCGACTTTATTAGCAAGAATTTTATTTGTTACTCCTGCATAAGAATTTTGTTCTTGAATAAGAGTTGGAATTCTCATTCGCGTAGCAGCTCTTAAAATTGGCCCCGATGCAAAACCTCCAACACCAACAACAACATCGGGCTTAAAAGAACTAATAATTTTTCGAGCTTTAATTATACTTACTATTAATTTATAAAAAAAAGAGATATTTTGAAACGTAAATTTACGTTGAAATCCACGAACCGGCAATCCAATAATATTATATCCAGCTGCAGGTACTTTTTCCATTTCCATTTTACCCTCAGCACCAACAAAAAGTATTTCTATAGAATTATCTTTTTGTTTTAATGCATTAGCAATAGAAATTGCTGGGAAAATATGCCCACCAGTTCCGCCACCGCTAATTATTACCTTAAGATTCTGCATTTGATTGCCCATGTTCAGGTTTTTTAGTTACACTTTGACTAACACTTAAAATTATTCCAAATGCTGCACTTGTAAAAATAATTGAAGTACCACCCATACTTACTAATGGTAAAGTTTGTCCAGTTACAGGAAATAAATTTACAGCTACAGCCATATTAATAAATGCTTGAAAAATCAAGCTAATAACCAGTCCCATTGATAAAAATGCAGCGAAAGCACTTGAAGATTTTTTAACAATTACACCTGCTCGATACAATAACAATATATACAATGATATTATAACAAAAGCACCAAACAGACCATATTCTTCAATAATTATTGCAAAAATAAAATCGGAATATGGATGGGGTAAGAAATTACGTTGCATACTGTTACCTGGACCTTTTCCAATAATTCCTCCATTTGAAATTGCTATTTTAGCCTGCTCAACTTGAAAATTTTCTTCGCTTTTACCACTTACATAATTTTCAATTCTTTTTTTCCATGTTCCAACTCTTCCTTGACTTTGAGAAGGTAAATTAATTGCGATAATAACAAATAGCGAAACTAAAACAACACCAATTCCAATAACATATAACAAGTACTTTATTTTAACTCTTCCCAAGAACAAAAGAATTATAGATGTAAAAAACAACATTGCAGAAGTTGAAAAATTTGCAGGAAAAATTAATCCACAAACAATAATTATCCATATAATTATTGAGCGAAAACCTGTTTTAAAATCCTTAATATTGCCTTGATTCTTTGCAAGAAAACGAGCAATAAATATTATTAATGAAAACTTAGCAAAATCTGATGTTTGGAACGACAAACCAGTTCCAGGAATTGTCAACCAACGCGAAGCTTCATTTAAATTCGTACCCTTAACTAGAGTATATAATAATAAAGGTATTGAAACATAAAGTAATATTTGCGATATTTTTGAATATAAATTAAATGGTATACGATGAGTGAAATAAATTATTAATAATCCAACAAATAACAAAGCACCATGACGCGACAAGTAATATAAAGTATTCCCCCCTTGATATTTAAAAGCAAGGGTACCCGTTGAGCTATAAACAGCAAGAATAGAGAAAATAGAGAGTATAGCAATTACACCCCAAATAACTACATCTCCTTTAAATATTTTACCCACTGCTGCTTTCATTTGTATTAAATATTATAAATCTCTAACTGCTCTTTTAAATTGCTTTCCTCTGTCTTCATAATTTTCAAACAAATCGAAACTTGCGCATGCTGGCGAAAGTAAAACTATATCGCTATCTTTTGCTAAATAATATGATGATTTAACAGCTTCAATCATTGATTTTGTTTCCAACTTTGGAACATCAATATCTTTAAATGCTTTTAAAATTTTGGAATTATCGAGTCCCAAGCAAATTATTGCTTTTACTTTGGCCTTAACTAAATCATATAATTGACTATAATCATTTCCTTTGTCGGTCCCCCCAACAATCCACACAATTGGTTTTTTTTGACTTTCTAAAGCATACCACGTAGAATTAATATTTGTAGCTTTTGAGTCGTTTATAAACTCTATGCCATGAACTTTTAACACTTTTTCTAAGCGATGCTCCACTGTTTGAAAATCCATTAAGCATTCGCGAATATTATCTTTGCGAATTCTTAGCAACTGCGAAGCAATACCAGCAGCAAGCGAATTGTACTGATTATGCTTTCCTTGTAAAGCTAATTCTTGTATCGACATAGTAAATAAATTATTTTTTATGTTTATATTTATATTGTTATCTTTTAAAAATCCGCCATTTTCAAAATCTTTAAATATTGAAAATGGAAATAATTGCGAGCTTAAATTTCTTTTTTTAATTTCTTTTGTTATAACATCATCATCAGCACAATAAATAAACGATTCTGTTGAATTTTGGTTTTGTGTAATACGAAACTTACTGTTTATATAATTTTGAAATTCGTGATTATATCTATCTAAATGATCGGGGGTTATATTGAGTAATATTGCAATATCGGCTTTAAATTTATACATTCCGTCAAGCTGAAAACTGCTTAACTCAAGCACAAAATATTCGTAGTTGTTTTCGGCAACTTCTTGAGCAAAACTTTTTCCGACATTACCAGCAACACCAACATTTAACCCAGCTTTTTTTAAAATATGATAAATTAATAGCGTTGTTGTTGTTTTACCATTACTTCCAGTAACACAAATAGTTTTCGCTTTTGTATAACGCGATGCAAATTCAATCTCTGAAATTATTGGAATACCTTTTTTTTCAATTTCGCAAATTATAGCCGAATTTGGAGGGATTCCAGGACTTTTAATTACTTCAACAGCTTCTAATATTTTACTTATTGTGTGCCCTCCCTCTTCAAAAATAAAATTATATTTTTCAATTTGTTCGCGATATTTAGGTTTAATAGTTCCATAATCGCTAATAAATACGTCAAAGCCTTTTTGCTTCGCCAAAATTGCCGAACCTATTCCGCTTTCGCCTGCTCCTAATATTACAATTAAATTACTCAATTATCTTAATTTTAATGTAATTATTGTTATAACAGCTAACATTATTGCTATAATCCAAAATCTTGTTACTATTTTTGGTTCTACATATCCTTTTTTCTGATAATGATGATGCAATGGCGACATTAAAAATATTCTTCTCCCTTCACCATACTTACGTTTTGTAAATTTAAACCAACCAACTTGCATCATAACCGATAAATTTTCGACAAAGAAAATTCCACAAAGAATTGGCAATAATATTTCTTTTCTTATAAGAATTGCAAAAACAGCTATTATACCACCAATTGCAAGACTTCCTGTATCGCCCATAAAGACTTGAGCAGGATAAGAATTATACCACATAAAACCAACAGTAGCTCCAATAAAAGCGCTCGCATAAACAACCATTTCGCCTGAATACGGTATGTACATTATGTTAAGATAATCTGCAAAAATTATATTACCCGAAACATAGGCTAATATTCCAAGCGTAGTTCCAATAACTGCCGATACTCCAGTTGCTAAACCATCAAGTCCATCGGTCATATTTGCACCATTTGAAACAGCGGTAACAATAAATATAACAGCCAACACAAAAACTACCCAAACCCATTGTTTTCGAGCTGCTTTATTTAAAAATCCTAATAAATATTCATAATCAAATTCATTATTTTTTAAGAAAGGAATTGTTGTTTTTGTTGATTTAATATCGTCTGACATAAACACTTCGCGACTTGCAAATGCTTTAGTAGATTTTGTTATTTCAGTTTTTTGTTCAACAACACTTTTACTGGCTTTTTCTCTAATAACAATATCGTTACTAAAGTATATTGTTATTCCAACAATTAAGCCTAAACTAACTTGTCCAAGAATTTTCGATTTCCCTTTTAGTCCTTGTTTATCGTGTTTAAAAACTTTAATATAATCATCTATAAACCCCATAAAACCTAACCAAACAGTTGTAATAAGTAAAATAATAATATAAATATTATGAAGTTTAGCAAACAACAAAGTTGGAATTATTATTGAAGCAAGTATAATTATTCCACCCATAGTTGGAGTACCTTGTTTTTTTAACTGACCCTCTAATCCGAGGTCGCGAACTGTTTCGCCAATTTGTTTCTTTTGAAGGTATCTAATAATTTTTTTACCTATAACTAATGCAATTACCAAAGATGTAATTACCGCCATTGCTGCTCTAAAAGATATAAAATTGAATAATCCTGCTCCAGGAAAATCAAATTTATCGAGATATGAAAATAAATAATACAGCATACTATTTTAATTCGTTAAACATTTCTTTTACAACTTCTCTATCGTCGAAATGCGATTTTACACCATTAACATCTTGGTAAGTTTCGTGTCCCTTACCAGCTATTAATACCATATCGTCTTTAACTGCAAACTGACAAGCAGTTCTAATAGCTTCGCGACGATCTATTATTGTTATCACTTTTTTATTTAATTCTTTATCTAAACCACATTTCATGTCTAAAATTATGTCTTCAGGTTTTTCGTTCCTTGGATTATCTGATGTTAAAATTACCTTATCGCTTAATTCAGCAGAAATTTTTGCCATTGTTGGACGTTTTGTTTTATCTCTATTTCCGCCTGCTCCAACAACAGTTATAATTTTTCCATTTGTTTTAACTAATTGCTTTATTGTTTGTAAAACATTTAGCAAAGCATCTGGAGTATGAGCATAATCAACTATTACGGTATATTGTTGTGGCGAAGTAAAATATTCAAAACGTCCATCAACAGCTGTCAAATCGCTTAACTCAGTCATTAGTTGCTCCTTATTAACATCTAGCAAAATTGCTGTTGAATATATTGCTAAAATATTACTTGCATTAAATTTTCCAATTAATCGAGTCCACATTTCCACATTGTTAATTTTTAACAACATGCCATTTATATGGCTCTCTATAATTGTTGCATTAAAATCTGATAACGAATGTAATGAATATGTATGTTTTTTTGCTTTTGTATTTTGAAGCATTATGCTACCATTTCTATCATCATCATTAGTAATTGCAAACGATGTGGAAGGCAAATCATCAAAAAATTTCTTTTTAGCAGATAAATACTCGTCAAAAGTTTTATGATAATCGAGATGGTCGTGTGTTAAATTTGTAAAAACGCCACCCGCAAAATGAATTCCATTAATTCTATGCTGTACAATAGAATGTGAGCTTACTTCCATAAAACAGTACTTACAACCTGCTTCTACCATCTTATTTAGCAGTTTGTTAATACTAATTGCATCGGGTGTTGTATGGGTACTATCAAACGATTTAGAATCTACATAATTAACAACAGTTGAAATTAATCCTGAACGTACACCCAAACGACGAAATAATTTATAAAGCAAAGTTGCAATTGTTGTTTTACCATTTGTTCCGGTTACTCCTATTACTTTTAATTTTGACGAAGGATGTTCATAATAAGCATCTGCAAGTTGACCTAAAACAACAGACGTGTTATCAACTTCAACATAAGTTACATCATTATTAATTTCTGAAGGAATTTTTTCACAAACTATTACTTTAACTCCAGCATTTATAACATCGTTCACAAATGAATGTCCATCAACTTGAGTTCCTCTTATTGCAACATATATCGAATTTTTTGTTACAATTCTTGAATCAATGTACATTTTATAAACTAACACATTAGAGTTACCAACAATTTTGATAACCTTAACACCATTTAATATTTCTGATAATTTTCTCAATTAACTTAATTCTAAAAAAATTGTTTGACCATTAACGGCTTTATTTCCAGCAGGAATAGATTGCAATTTAATTACACCTCTACCAATTGGTTTAACTTGCAAGCCACAATTACCTAACAAAAACAAAGCATCGCGTAAACCCATGCCAATAACATTAGGCACAATATTAGATTTTATATTTGCACTTTTTATTATAACATTGCTATTAGTATGCACAACAGAAACCCAATCGGCTGAAGTCGAATTTTCTTTTATTGGAAAACCAATTAAATTAAACACATTAACAATATCTTTTTTCATTCCATTTTTTGAAATCGGAATGTTTTGCGATAAAGCTGTAACATTATTCAATGGTAAGTGAATATCAGTACTTGTTGCATAAACCTTATCAGCTATTTCTTTAAATATTGGGCCTGCAACTACATTACCATAATATACCGAATTAGAAGGCGAACTTACTACTACCATACAGCTATATTTTGGATTATCTGCAGGGAAATAACCAACAAATGAAGCTTGATATGTTTTTTTAGCATTTTCATCAGAATACCCATGACGCGTATTTGCAATTTGTGCAGTTCCAGTTTTTCCAGCTATTTTATAACTTGCTCCTTTTAAATTTGTAGCGGTACCCTCTTCAACCACACTTTCGAGCATTATTTTTAATTTTTTTATTGTTTCTTTTGAACAAATTGATGGATTAATAACTTCTGGAGGAAACTCTTTTACTATTTCGCCATGAAAACGCATTTCTTTAACTAATTTAGGTTTTACCATTCTGCCATTATTTGCAACTGCATTGTATATTGTTAATATTTGTAATGGGGTAAGTTTAACCTCATAACCTATCGACATCCATGGTAAAGTAACTCCAGACCAAGTAGAATCTGATGGATCTTTAACAATTGGTATTCCTTCGCCCTTAATATCAATACCAAGTTTTTCGTTTAATTTTAATTTATAAATTCTGTCAACAAAACGTTGTGGGTCTTTTGAAAAATTTTGTGTTATAATTTTTGATACTCCTACGTTTGATGAATGAGCAAAAATTTGTTTAACAGTAAGCTTACCTAATCCTCCTTGATGAGCATCCTTCATTTTTAAGCCATAATATGTAGCTACTCCATTACCAGTATTAATAGTATCATTAATATCAACAACTCCCTCGTCTAAAGCAACCAATAGCGAAACAAGTTTAAATGTTGAACCAGGTTCAATACTTTCGCCAATTGCATAATTATAATTATCAACATAACCCGAACCATCTGATTTTCTTTGAAGGTTGGCAATTGCCTTTATTTCACCTGTTTCCACTTCCATTAATACCACACAACCATGTTCAGCATTATTTATATCAAGTTGCTTTAACAATGCATTTTGAGCAACGTCCTGAAAATTAATATCTATAGTAGTACAAACATCATAACCATCTTGCGGTGCTATTTCATTACCATTATTTATAGGCATCCAAACATTTCCTGATAATTTTTGCTTAAACTCTAACCCTTGTTTTCCTCGCAAATACTGATCAAACGCTCCTTCAATTCCTACAACAACTCTTTCTTTAGTTGTATAACCAATAGTACGTGAAGCCAACATTCCAAAGGGTTTTGCACGTTTACTAGATTGAATAACTATAAATCCACCTTTATTTTTTCCTAACTTAAAAAGTGGAAATTGTTTCATTTTCTTTAGTTGAGAATATATAACATTTCGCTTTATTAATTGATATCTACTTCCAACTCGATATGCTTGTTTAAGTTCAGATTTGTATTCTAAATAAGTTTTATCTTGAAAAAGATTCGCCAAACAAAATGCAAGCGAATCAACTTCTTTATTAAAAACATCCTTTTTTAATCCTTCAGCTTTTGTATCGAAACGTATTTCGTATATAGGAATTGAACTTGCTAAAACTCTACCATCTTCCGAAAATATTTCGCCTCGTAAAGGTTCTATTATAACATTTTTTTGTGTTAATTCGCTAGCCTTTAATTTCCATTTACTTCCTTCAACAATTTGAATGTACAAAATTCGACCAAGTACTACTAAAGCAAAGCCACCCATTAAAATATAAATGAGTGCCATACGCCATAATATGTCTCTTCTTAACTCTGTCATTTATTCTCTACATTAACAATAATTTTTTTTGGTGGGTCGACCGATTCCGAAAGGCCTAACTCATTTAAATTTACAAGTTTTGCAACTTCACTTTGTTGACTAAGTTGCATTAACTCTGACGTTACCGAAATTTGTTCAGCCTTTAATTCCTTTAATTCGTTTTCTAAAGTTTGAGTATTTCGAACAACTTTTTCAGCACCATATCGGTTTGCAATTAATATTATTGCAATAAAACTTAAAAATAAAACAAACCTAAATTGCTTAAGAATAACTTCACGCGAAAGCAATGAACCATCTAAAAAAGATTTCAAAAAGTTTGAATGTGCCTTTTCTGGTTCCTTTTCTGATTTTTTTTCGGAACCAATTTTAGCTTCTTCAATTACTTTTTCTTCAATATTTTCTTCTTTGTTACTCATTTCTTTTTGCAATTCTTAATTTTGCACTTCTCGATCTTGAATTTATCTTTAACTCTGCTTCGCTAGGAACAATAACTTTATTGTTTATAGCACTAAACGGCTGGTCTATAACATTTCCATACAAATCGCCCTTTACCTTTCCTTCGAAATTTCCTGAACGAAAATAATTTTTAACCAACCTATCTTCAAGCGAATGATATGTTATAATTACCAACCTACCATTGGTTTTTACCATTTCTGAAGTTTGTAATAACATTTCTGTTAATGCATTTAATTCGCCATTAACTTCAATTCTTAAAGCCTGAAAAACCTTTGCTAAAAATTTATTTTCCATCCCTTTGGGAGTTATTGGCAAAAGAGATTCACATAAATCAAATGTTGTTTCTATTGATTTACGATTACGGGCTTTAACAATTAAATCGGCTACTTTGCGAGAATTATGAATCTCACCAAAAGTAAAAAACAAATTAGCAAGTTTTTCTGGCGATAGAGTGTTTACAAGCATAGAGGCAGTTATTTCCGATTCCCTATTCATTCTCATATCAAGCGAGCCATCGTTTCTAAAAGAAAACCCTCTACTTTCTTCGTCAAAATGATGCGACGAAACACCCAAATCTGCGATTATACCATTAACCTTACTAAACCCCAAATACAACAAATAATTTTTAAAGAACCTGAAATTTCCATGAACAAAAACAAAACGCTTATCGTTTATTTCATTTTGTTTTGCGTCTATATCTTGATCGAAAGAAATTAATTTACCACTTTTTAACCTTTTTAAAATCTCTTTTGAATGCCCTCCGCTACCAAAAGTTAAATCAACATAGACTCCATCTGGATTGACATTTAACCCATCAACACTCTCATTTAAAAGAACTGGGTTATGATATTCAATCATTCTCTAAATCAGTTAGTGGGCCACCAAGAATTTTTTCGGCAAGCGAAGCAAAATCATCTTCATTCATTGTTGCCGACTCGTAAATCTTTTTATCAAGAACTAAAATTCTACCATCTTGACCAGCAAGTACCACGTCTCCCGATAAAATACCAGCCCACTCTAACAATCTTTTTGGAATTAACATTCTGTTATTCGTATCAAGTGTAATTTCGGCAGTTCCCTTATAAAACTCGCGTAAAAATTTATTATGCTCGCGGTTATATGGATTAATTTTGCTTCTTAATATTTTTATTTGGCGTTCCCACTCATCAAAAGGAAAAAGCACAAGACACTTCTCGAAAATATCTTTTTTAACCACAAATCTATCCTGAACGGCACCCGCCATCTGCTTTTTAAGTGCCGATGGAAGCATTATTCTTCCTTTTGAATCAGCCTTACAAGGATAATCACCTATAAACGTGGTCATAGTAAAATAAATTTTATGGTTCAAAAATAAAGAATTTTTCCCACTTTGTTCCAAAATTTACCACAATTTACCACTTTGTTGATAACTTTTTTTAATTACAGGGTTAATTATTGATTATAAGCATTTTACGTAATTTAACTTTTTTTTACAAAACAAGAAATCAACCCACAAATGCAATTGTAGTTTTACTATCTTTGGAAACATTATTAAAACTAATTTTTTTAGAAAAAATGCAAGCAGATGTTGCTGAAAATAAGGCTATTAAAATTGACATTGAAGCAATTATTAGAAGTAAGAATCCTCGTCTTGCTAAAGCTTTGCCAGGATTATTATTAAAATATATTAAAAAAATTCTCCATCAAAATGAAATAAATAATTTTCTAGAAGAGAACAAAAATTTACTTGGAATAGATTTTACCAGAGCGGTTATTAAATTATTTAATATTAAACAAGAAATTTTTGGAATAGAAAACATTGCTAAAGACAAAAAATATTTATTTGTTTCAAATCACCCACAAGGAGGAATTGACAGCATGTGTTTAATTGATGCCGTTTTTAAAAATTTTGGAGAAGTACGTTTTATGGTAAACGATGTGCTTTTAAATTTATATAATTTTGAACCTATTTTTGTACCGATTAATTTATTTGGAGCACAAAGCAAAGAAGCCGTTAAAAAATTTGATGATGTTTTTCAAAGCAATTATCAAGTTTTATTTTATCCTGCAGGATTAGTGTCTCGTAAAATAAAAGGTAAAATACAAGACCCCGAATGGAAAAAAAGTTTTATAAACTTAGCAATAAAACATAAACGTGATATTGTTCCAGTATATATAGATGCAAAAAACTCGAATTTTTTTTACAGATTATCAAATTTTCGTAAATTTATTGGTATAAAATCAAATATTGAAATGTTTTACTTACCAAACGAAATGTTTAAACAAAATGGAAAAAAATTCTCGTTAATTTTTGGGAAACCAATTTCGTTCGAGACCTTTGATAAAACAAATAACATTAAATATTGGGCAAACGAAGTACGAAAAAAAGTATATTCATTAAAACATAACACACTATGAATCAAACATTAATGAAACATATAATTCCACCTGTGCCAGTTAAGATTTTAAAAAAAGAGCTTAAACACGATAAATTTATTAGATTTTCTAATTACGGAAATAATCAAATATTTTCTATAAACTCTAACAATTCTCCAAATCTAATGAAAGAAATTGGAAGGTTAAGAGAATTATCGTTCAGAAATGCAGGTGGTGGAACTGGCGAAGAAATAGACGTTGACGAATGCGATTTTGGTGAAAAACCATATCAACAGCTTATTGTTTGGGATCCTAAAAGAAAAGAAATTCTTGGTGGCTATAGGTATATTTTAGGTAGTGAAACTCCATTAGACAAGAATGGAAAAATTATATTATCAACTTCTTCACTTTTTAATTTTTCTGATACTTTTTTAAATGATTACATGCCATATACTATTGAATTAGGAAGATCGTTTATTCAGCCAAATTTTCAATCAACAGGCAACGAACGAAAGGGAATTTTTGCATTAGATAATTTATGGGACGGGCTTGGAGCATTAACAATTATGCATCCCAACATTAAATATTTTTTTGGCAAAGTAACCATGTACCCCGACTTTAATAGCAAAGCTCGCGATATGATTCTTTATTTTTTAAAAAAATATTTTAAAGACACCGAAAATCTTGTAACCCCAATAATACCTATAAAAGCAGAAACAGCTGATAGCGAAATGGAAAAAATATTTACAAGCAATAGTTATCAGGAAAACTATAAAATTCTTTCTCAAAATGTTAGGAATTTAGGCGAAAATATTCCACCTTTAATAAACTCTTACATGAGTTTATCGCCCACAATGAAAACTTTTGGTACTGCAATAAATAACCATTTTGGGAGCGTTGAAGAAACAGGAATTCTTGTAACTATTAAAGATATTTACAATCAAAAAAAAGATAGACATATATTAACTTTTAAACTTGCTAACAGAGTTTTCAGAATTTAATTTTTAAAATCATTTTCAAATTCTAACTTTGGACAATAAAAAATCAGTTTAACTCAAAAATATAAATTTTCATTATGGCATTAACAAAAAAACTTTTCGAAGGAAAAACACTTGGAATATTAACTGGAGGTGGCGATACACCAGCATTAAATGCAAGTATTGAAGCAATTAAAAGTCGTGCATCGGTATTAGGTTTTAATGTTTACGGTATTAGAAAAGGATGGAAAGGATTACTTGGCGATGGCGACATTGTTGATTTAAGTTTTCAACCATACGACGGAGTATATGGAGGAACTGCTTTAAGAAGTAGTAGAACTAACCCATTTGGCGTTACCGACAACAGTAGGGTTGAACAAATAATGAATAATTTAAAAAGATATAAAATTGATGTACTTGTTACTATTGGAGGTGATGATACAAACGGGGCAGCAAAAAAACTTTACGAAATGGAAGGTGTTCCAGTTATCGGCTTTCCAAAAACTATCGACAACGACCTTAAAACCAAAACCATTCATAATTATAACGGAAAATTAATTGAAGCTGTTGTTTGTCCTGGATTTCCATCGGCTGCAAAAGGTGTTGCAGAATTTGCCACACGATTAGCTACTACAGCTGAATCACATTCGCGAATTATTGTATTAGAAGTTATGGGTCGAGATGCCGGTTGGTTAACAGGAGCAGCAATGATGGGTGGAGCAGAAATATCACTTATACCTGAAATTCAAATAACAAAAGAAAAGAAAGCTGAATTTTTCGAAAAAGTTAAAGATGTATATCAAAGAACAAAAAAACATTTTTTAATTATTGCCGTTTCCGAGGGAGTTCGCTGGTATCAAGAAAAAACAAATAAAGTTGATGTTGTATACGCATCAAGCGAAGTTGATGAATATGGACACCCTAGATTTGGAGGTATTAGTGGAGTAATTGCTAGCGAAATAGAAAAAAATACCGGAATTCAAGCTCGTGCTCAAAACATTGGATATTTTGCACGATCGGGCGATTGTCGTAATTACGACAAAAGATTTGTTGGTGTGTTAGCAGATAAAGTTATGGACTTATTGCTTCGCGAAGATTATGGAAGAATGCCTGTAATGTCAAAACTTTCTACTTATCAAGAAATTGAAGAATATAACACTAGCACAATAGATATGGGTAATATTGGGAATCAACCTTTACCAATGGATTATTACGACAAAGAAGAATTCCATTTTAACGAAACATATATGGATTTTCTGTCTTATTTTATAGAAAAACCAAAAGCTATTCGTTTTGATTATAACTTTCCAAAAGTTAAACCTTTATTCTAAATTATGACTTTTGATTTGAAATTTATTATTTTATTTTTTAAACTTTGCATTTATTATAATTGAATTTATAAACTGTAAAAAATATAACAACATGTACGGTAATTATCAAAATTTCTTACAAAAAGAACTAACTCAAATTAAAGAAGCTGGTTTATATAAAAACGAAAGAATAATTGTAAGTCCACAAGGAGCTGAAATTAAAGTAAATAGCGGACAAGAAGTTTTAAATTTTTGTGCAAACAATTATTTAGGATTATCAAATAATAAAATTCTTATTGAAGCGGCTAAAAAAGCTTTAGACACACATGGGTACGGAATGTCATCGGTTAGGTTTATTTGCGGAACATCAGATTTACATAAAACTCTTGAAAAAAAGATTGCAGATTTTTTTGGAACCGAAGATACTATTTTATATGCAGCATGTTTTGATGCTAATGGAGGAGTATTTGAGCCACTTTTTGGAGAAGAAGATGCAATAATTTCAGACTCGCTAAATCACGCATCAATAATTGATGGCGTTAGATTATGTAAAGCTGTGCGTTATAAATATGAAAATGCCGACATGCAAGATTTAGAAAAACAACTACAACTCACCCAAAATCATAGGCATAGAATTATAGTTACAGATGGCGTTTTTTCTATGGATGGAAATGTTGCACCACTTGATAAAATTGTTGCTCTTGCCGATAAATATAACGCTTTAATAATGGTTGACGAATCGCACTCGGCAGGAGTAGTTGGAGAAACAGGAAGAGGCGTAACCGAAGAATATAATTGCAAAGGGAAAATTGATATTATTACCGGCACTCTTGGAAAAGCTTTTGGTGGTGCAATTGGTGGTTTTACAACTGGCCGTAAAGAAATTATAGAAATGCTCCGACAACGTTCACGTCCTTATTTGTTCTCAAACTCTATTCCACCAGCAGTTGTAGCTTCGGGTATAGCAATGTTTGATATGATGAACTCTACTACTGAACTTCAAGATAAATTACATTTTAACGTTAAATATTTTGGCGAAAAAATGCAAAAGGCTGGATTCGACTGCAAACCAACACAATCTGCAATTATTGCAGTAATGTTATATGATGCAAAACTTTCTCAAGATTTTGCTTCAAGACTTTTAGAAGAAGGAATTTATGTTATAGGATTTTATTTTCCTGTTGTTGCTAAAGGTAAAGCACGAATTAGAGTTCAACTTTCGGCTGCTCACAAAATAGAACATCTAGATAAATGCATAGCTGCATTTACAAAGGTTGGAAAAGAACTTGGGGTAATTAAATAATACATTGTTATGCTGAACTAGTTTTGGCATCTACTTTCTTATAATTTATAATACACGAACTACCAAGAAGCCATATCGTTTATATATTCTCGCGTTCCAATGTTTCATAAAGTTGGAAAAATTGCCTATAAAGCTAATTTAAATAACACTATTGCTTTAGATAATTATTTTAAAAACCCTCATAAAAAATTTAAAACGATTCATGTTGCTGGCACTAATGGTAAGGGTTCCGTTTCACATTTAATTGCATCAATTTTACAAGAAGCTGGTTATAAAACAGGACTTTTTACCTCGCCTCATCTTAAAGATTTTAGAGAAAGAATTAAAATAAATGGGTTAATGATAACCGAATTTGATGTTGCAAGTTTTATTAGTAACAACGTGCAATTTATTGAAGAAATAAAACCCTCGTTTTTTGAACTTACAACAATAATGGCATTTGACTACTTTAGAAATTGTAAAGTTGATGTTGCAATTATTGAAACAGGATTAGGAGGACGACTCGATTGCACAAATATTATCAATCCAATTTTATCAATAATAACAAACATTAGCTGGGACCATAACGATATTTTGGGAAACACATTAGAAAAAATTGCTATTGAAAAAGCTGGAATTATTAAAAAAAACACCCCATTAATAATAGGTGAATTTCAAAAAAACATTAGTCACGTATTTTTAAATAAAGCAAACGAACTAAATAGCGAACTCATTTGGGCAAACAAAGTGTATGTTGTTAAAAAATCTATTCAAACACCCGACACAATGCAAATGTTTAGAGTAAAACTCAATAACGAAAAAGTTTTAGATGGATTAAAAACACCTTTGCTAGGTGAATATCAGAAAAAAAATACTGCAACCGTATTAGCATCAGTCAATAAATTAAAAAACATAGGCTTTTTAATTAACGATAAAAATATTTATAAAGGATTTAAAAACATAACAAATAACACAACATTAAAAGGACGCTGGCAAATATTGCTAAATAAGCCATTAGTTATTTGCGACATTGGGCATAACGTTGGAGGAATTAAATTAAATATCACACAATTAAAAAAATTAAAATACGATTCTTTACATATTGTTTTTGGTATGGTTGCTGATAAAGATATAAAAAAAATATTAAAACTTTTACCTAAAAATGCTACTTATTATTTTACCAAAGCGAATATTCCAAGAGCCAAAAACGAAATTAAATTACAACAAGAAGCTAAAGAATTTGGATTAACTGGAAAATCATTTTCATCTGTAAAAGATGCTTATAAATCAGCAATTAAATCAGCCCAACAATCTGATATAGTGTTTATTGGTGGAAGTGCTTTTGTCGTTGCCGAAGTTTTATAAAAAAATATTTGCTATATTTTTGTAAATATAAATAATGATAGTATATTTGCACTCCTTAAAAATTTAAGGGAGCTTAGCTCAGCTGGTTCAGAGCACCTGGTTTACACCCAGGGGGTCACAGGTTCGAATCCTGTAGCTCCCACAAAGGCCTCAAGTTGAGGCTTTTTTTATTTACTTTTTTAAACTATATTTAAACTGATACCCCCGAGTTATAGCAAACAGCAAACTGCAAGGAATTAAACCAAAAAACATTCAAAAGTTAAATGAAAGCTGTTTTTATTCACATACTTACATTTTTTCTTAAATTAATAAATTTATTCTTTTATCGATTCAAAATCAATAGCTGTAATTGTTTCGCTTAATTCAACAAGTTGCCCATCTTCACATTTAATTGTACGAAATGGAAATTTCTTTAATACCGAATAATTATGAGTTGCCATAATTACCGAACAACCCGAGTTACTTATTTCTGAGAGTAATTTTAAAATTCCTTCGGAAGTCTCAGGATCTAAATTTCCAGTAGGCTCATCGGCTAATATTAACTCTGGGTGGTTTAATAAAGCTCGAGCAATAACAATACGTTGTTGCTCGCCACCAGATAATTCATGAGGCATGCGCTTTATTTTATCGGCCATACCTACATTTTCAAGAACTTCTATAATTCGTTTATCAATATCATTCTTATCCCAATCGGTAGCTCGTAAAACAAATTTTAAATTTTGGTAAACATTTCTGTCATTTAGTAATTGAAAATCTTGAAAAACAATACCCAATTTTCGACGAAGTTGAGGAATTATACTTTTTTTTAAATGTTTTAAATTAAAACCACAAACATTTCCTTCTCCATCATTAATAGGAATTTCACCGTATATAACTTTTAGCAAACTCGATTTTCCACTTCCTACACGACCAATTAAATAAACAAACTCCCCCTTTTTTATACTTAACGAAACATTCTTTAATACTATATCATTTTGCTGATAAATATTTATATTTTCAAGGTTTATAGTGTAGTTATCTTCCATTATTTTTTAAATTAAACAACAAAAATATCATAAATTAGTTTAACATATACAAAGCTATAATTTTAAAGATTTCTTTTTATTATTATACATTATAGAAATGAACATTCAATTGTTAATTAAAAGAATAATTATAAAAAATTAAAAAATTAATAATTACTACTTTAGCCTTATAATAAGTAACTTGCTTATGCACAACAATATTCTATTATTAATAGCGTTTTTATCACTTTTGTTATGTTTTAACGGTAAAAATATTGCCCAAAAAACAGCAATTTATAACGACGCTGATTACAACTTTAAAAAAGCTGTAGAACTATTCGAGAAACAAAAATATGGTTTTTCGCAAAAATATTTTGATGATTACAGGATTAATCGACATCAAAATTTAATGCAAACCGACGCCGATTATTATTCTGCACTTTGTGCAATGGAATTATTTAATAAAGATGCAGAATATAATTTATACAATTTCATAAAAAACGACCAAGAAAGTTCGCGTTTAAAATATTCGTATTTTAACATGAGCAAATTACAATATCGCGAAAAAAAATATAAAACTGCAATTAAATGGTTCGAAAAAATTGACCCATATTATTTAACAGCCGAAGAGCAATCAGAATATTTTTTTAAAAGCGGATATAGTTATTTTGTTGTAAAAGATTTTGACAAATCGGAAAAGGCTTTTTTTGAAATTAAAGATATTAATTCAAAATACACCATACCTGCAATTTATTTCTATTCTCACATTGCTTACACAAAAAAAAATTACGAAACAGCATTAGCAGGATTTAAAAAACTACAATCTGACGAGATTTTTGGAACTATAGTGCCATATTATATTACACAAATTTACTATTTACAACAACAATTTGATAGTGTAATTGCTTATGCACCTGGATTGCTTGATTCTGCCGTAACAAAACGAGCTCCAGAAATTGCAAGAATTATTGGTGAATCGTATTATAGAACAAACCGTTTTAAAGATGCAGTTCAATATTTAGAAATTTATCGCGATAAAACCCCAAACCTTACCCGTCGCGATATTTATGAATTAGGTTATGCTTACTACAAGTCTGAGTTACGTACAAAAACAATATATACACTAGAAAAAATAACAAATGTTAATGATAGTTTAACACAAAATTCACTATACATACTTGCAGATTGTTATATGGCTCAAAATGACAATAACATGGCACGTATTTCGTTTTGTAACGCATCAAAAATGGATTTCGACCAGTTTATAAAAGAAGATGCTATGTATAATTATGCAAAGCTAACTTACGAAATGTCTTTTTCGCCATTTAACGAGGCCATAGCTACATTAAACGAATTTGTTAAAACCTTTCCCAACTCAAAAAAACTCGACGAAATATATACTATACTTGGCAAAGTATATATGAAAACAAAAAATTATAAAGATGCCGTTTATGCTCTTGAAAATATTCAGGTTGTTACAAATGAAAATGAAGAGGCATATCAACGTATAACATACTTCAGAGGACTTGAATTATTTAATAATTTAGATTTTGAACAAGCTATAATTAATTTCGATAAATCATTAAATAACGCTAAGTATAATCAGCTTTATAAAGCACAGTCAATTTTCTGGAAAGGTGAATCGTATTACAGGTTAAACAGATATGACGATGCCCAATTGCAATTTAACAAATTTCTGTTAACACCTGGAGCTTTTGGATCAAAAGAATTTAATTTATCGTATTATAGTTTAGGATATTGTTATTTTAAAAAATCAGACTATAAACAATCATTATCATGGTTCAGGAAATTTGTAGATAACGAAAAAGATGTAAAATCTAAAATGACTGCTGATGCTTTTTGTAGAATTGGCGATTGTAATTTTTCTGCTCGTGATTACGATTTTGCTGTTGAAAATTATACTAAAGCAATCGATATTCATTTGGCAGCTGTTGATTACGCAATGTTTCAAAAAGGATTTTGTTTAGGATTGTTAAAACAATATAACGATAAAATTATTATTTTAAATCAACTATTAACAGATTACTCATCATCGCCTTATGTAGATGATGCGTTATATGAACTTGCAAATAGTTATGTGGCGATTAATGAAACCGATATGGCAATTGGAGCTTATCAAAAAATTATTGACGAATACCCAGCTAGCGACTTTGTTCGTAAGTCGTATATTCAAATGGGACTAGTTTATTATAACAACGATAAAAATGACAAAGCACTTACTTCGTACAAAAAAGTTATTGAAAATTACACAAATAGTTCAGAGGCTAAAGATGCTTACACTGGTTTAAAAAATGTTTATCTCGACATGAACGATGTTAATGGATATTATACTTATCTTAAAGACAGAGGAAATCAAGGCGATTTTAGAATTACCGAACAAGATTCACTAATGTACAATACAGCCGAAAAGGTTTATATGTCGGGCGATTGTGCAAAATCAGAAGGTTTGTTTGCAGATTATATTTCAAAATTTGGCGAAACAGGAATTTTTTCGGAAAACGTGTTTTATTATAAAGCCGAATGTTTAATAAAAACTTCTAACAATGACGCAGCTATTGAGTATTATAAAAAAGTTCTCGCACGTCCTAAAAATGTTTTTACTGAACCATCATTAGTAAAAGTATCAAAGTATGAGTTTGACAAGGGAAATTTTAACGATGCTTTAAATTATTATATTACATTAGAAAATTCGGCTGTATATCAAAATAATATTACATCAGCAAAAATTGGAAAAATGAGGTGTTATTACAATTTAAATGAATTTGATAATGCAAAAAAATCTGCTGTAAATGTTCTTTCGATGGATAAACTTCCTGATGAGATATTTCGTGAAGCTCATTATATAATAGGCAAATGCGAATATTCATTAAGTAATTATGAGTCGGCATTAGAAGAATTTACTTTAATTTCTAAAAATTGTAAAAGCACAATTGAAGCCGAAGCTAAATATCTTACTGCCGACATTTATTTTAAACAAAATCAACTCGACTTAACTGAAAACGAAATATTCGATTTTGTAAAAAAGAACACCCCACACCAAAAATGGCTTGCAAAATCGTTCCTTTTGTTGGCAGATGTTTACATTGCTAAACTAAACTATTTCCAAGCTAAAGCTACACTGCAAAGTGTTATTGATAACTACAAAATAACTGATGATGGAATGATTGACGATGCAAAATCTAAACTCGATCAAATTAAAATTTTAGAAGAACAAGAAAAACTTAAAAGTTTAGTTTTGCCCGAACAACAACCTGAGAATATAGAAATAAATAATAATGAAATTAAAAACAATTAACCGAAAATAATATGAAAAAACTTTTGGTTATAACAATAAATTTAATTCTGTTAATAACAAGCTCGGCTTTTTCTCAAACAAAATTAAATCAAGATGTTCAGGTTGTAAAACCATACGATCCAACTGTTGGCGATGCATATAAAATAAATATTTTACCCGAAATTAATGATACCACAACATTACGCAAAAATTTAGTTTATAGCATTTCGCCAAAACAAATACCTATAAGCTTTGATATAATTCCAATACAACCCGCTGAAATGGTTAGCGAGCCTATTTCTAAATTATATTCAACATATATAAAAGCAGGAGCTGGTAATTATAATAGTTTACTTGGCGAAGCAGGTGTAAATATGTTACGTTCAAAAAATTATTCGGGCGGTATATATATAAAACACTTATCGTCGCAAACAAATTTAAAACTACTTAATGGGGTAAAATCACCTGCATCATTTAGCGATAATAAAGTTGATTTATTTGGTAAAAAATTCAACGAACATTCTACTTTATATGGCGATGCAACATACGAACGAAATGCCTTGCATTATTACGGATACAACACAAATGATAGCCTTTTTGGCGATACCATTTTAAATAAAAAACAAGTTTTTCAACATTATAATACTGTAACAGGTAACGCTGGAATATTATCAAATTATACCGATTCAACACATCTTAATTACCATTCTAACATTATGTACCAATATTTTGAAGACAATTATAAAAGTTATCAAAATTTAATAAATGTATCAACCGATTTAAGTAAATATTATAAAAATGAAATTATTGGTGGAACTATTAACGTATCGTGGGTAAATAAAAACTCATTAATTGATACTAACAACAATGCTTTAGTAAAAATAAATCCTTGGGTTAATTTTGTAGGTGATAAATGGCGCGTTAAATTTGGGTTATCTATGGAAACAGATGCTTACACCGATTCTGCGTTTTATCATTTCTATCCGACAGTATTTTTACAGTATAATGTTATAGAAAATTTTTTAATCCCATTTATTGGAATTGACGGTAAAATAATTCAAAATCATTTTGCAAATAATGTAAAAGAAAATCCATATTTAAAACCTGGGTTACAAATTAAAAACACAAATAATAAAATAAACTTAAACGCTGGTATAAAAGGTAACTTTAGTAAAAAAGTATCGTTTATTGTAAAAGCCGATTATGGTATATTTCAGAATGCTTTTTTCTTTGTTAACGATACTGTTGGAATTGGTAATTATTTTGACGTTGTTTACGATAGAGAAATGCAGTTATTACAGTTCTATGGCGAAATATCGTATAAAAATTCCGATAAATTTAATATTTTCTTAAAAGGCAATTATTATAAATGTTCACTAAAAGACATAAAAATTCCATGGCAAAAACCAGAATGGGATGTAACTTTTACTGCACGGTACAATTTGCGAAACAAAATAGTTGTAAATGCCGATGTTTTCGCTTTAGGTAACATGTTTGCACCAAATTTTAAAGATCCCGAAAACCCTTATAAACTTAAAAAAATTATTGATGCAAATATTGGATTAGAATATCGGTACTCTAAAATATTATCGGTATTCTTAAATTTAAATAATATTACAGCTTCTAAAAAATATTATTGGAATTTTTATCCCACCCAAGGATTTAATTTATTAGGCGGATTAACTTATTCGTTTTAATTTTATTTTAAAACAATTTTTTGTTTTTTATAGTTTTTAAAACATTATAAAAACAAAAAAATGAAAACATGCTCGTTTGTAATGTATATTACAATAATATTATGCACAATATTAGTATTATCTTCTTGTTCAACTGTTCGACTTTCAAACTTTGAGGCATCGGATTGTAAAAACAATTGTAAATCGGGTTTAATTTCTTATAAAGTTATTGGAAATAAAACGACTATTTTTTATGGTGCTGGTGGTGCATGTTGTTTAAAATTTAAAGGTAAAATAAAATATATAAACGACACATTATTTTTAACCTCAATAAGTACAACTGATGGTTGTATGTGTTTATGTGGATATGAGTTTCATTATTTTATTAAAGGTTTAAAAAACAAGAACCCAATAATAAAATATAATACTATTTCTAGCAAAAAACTAATAAAATTAAATGATAAACGTAAAAAAATAAATAGTTTAATGATAACTAATTCAAAGAAATACAATAAAATTCAAAATAAATTAACACAAAAAGAAGTTAATAAATATAAAAGAATTGATGCTAAAAAAAACCGAGAAAAATTTAATAATTTAGACATGAATATTGACGACGTTTATAGATAATAAAAACGAGATTAATTTTTTAATCTCGTTTTTACATAATGTTATAATACGTTCTATTTGAACATTGTTATATGTACATTAACTGTTGTTTGAGCATAACTACCAGAACAAATTTTTATTACTGCATCGCCTTCGCCAGCAGCCATTATTTGACCACTTGCATCAACACTTGCAACCAATGTGTTATCTGAACAAAAAACTAAATTAGGAGATCCAACAACATTATTTGTAGCATCGTAAGCCGTAACGTCTAATTGTACTGGCATTCCACTCGATAAAACAATATTTATTGGTTGCGAATTTGCAACTGTAATATGATCAACTAAAGCATTGCCAGCACCACAATCGCAAGCATCGGCAATAGCAACTATAATTGTTCCAACACTACCAACATAAGGATTATTGTGATCGTATGCCATTACAAAAGTTGACATACCTGCAAATGCATTGGATTTTAATGTAACTAAACCTGTAGCGTTAACTGTTGCAATATCAAACATGTCAAAACCATAAGTTGGAATTAACCAATCGAAAGTAATTCCTGTATATGGAGTTGAACTTGTACGTGTTATATGATATGCCTGAGCAGTAAATTGTTTTGTTCCTCCAGCAGGTATTGATGTATAAAAAGGCGACACAACCACAAGAGTATCAGAATTTACAGTAATTTCAGCTTGACCAATAATTCCATCAGCCTTTGCCTGAATATATGTTGTACCCGTTTTAACTGGAGTTACAAGTCCAGTAGAGCTAACGGTTGCAATAGATTCATTAGTTGAACTCCACAAAAAAGAAATTCCGGTATCTTCAGTACCATCGCTTTTATAAGCTTTTGCAGCTAACTGCTGTGTTTCGTTTTTAAATAAATCTTTTGATGGTGGATTAACTTCAATACGTACAATAGGAATTGCTACTTCTGGAATTCCAACAACTAATACAGGAACAGTTACTACTGGAGTTCCCTGAATGCTTGTAGCAGTAACAGTTATATAACATTCCCCCACCTCTACAAAGGTTACAAGTCCCGAAGCAGAAACTGTAGCAATTGCTGTATTACTTGATGTATAAGTACAAGTTGGATTTGTTACACCGCTTGTTGAAAGATAAACTGATTCTAATTGTAAATTATCTCCTTTGTTCCAAATTATTGCCGATGGTGAAACTGTAAAAGCAGATGGAGCATAAATTCCAAGTGGCACCGAAGCCGAATAAGTTACATTATCTTTTGTAACCGATGCAGTAATTTTTACTTCACCAGTAGCAACTGCCGAAACATTTCCTGATGCATTAATTGTTGCAACAGATGAATTTGAGGATGTCCACGAAATTCCAGTAGCTGGAGTAACCGCACCGTTTACATCTACTAAAATAGCCGAATATGCAATATGGCCATCAGGCGACATTGTTTGTGCTCCATTTTCGATTACCATTACATATTTTTTTGATGTATCGGTAGGATCTTCCTTTTTATCTTTTTTACAAGAATTAAAAATTATTACTGTGCATGCAAATAATAAAACTGTTAAAAATTTGAATTTTGTTTTCATAAAAATAATTTTGTTTAAAATTTATTTGACAAAAGTACAGCTCGTAAATTCAGAAATTGCAATATTCAATCTATATTCCATCTATACAAGCACTAAAAAAAGACATTAATTTATATACAAAATATTGTTTAATGTGCAAAATAATAAGTTCTTATGACTTTGCAAATCTATATTAAATAGAATTTAAGAAATCGACTATATTTTCGTCGTTTACAAGGTTTAATTTTTTTCGAAGCCTATATCTGCTCATATCAACACTTGAGGGTGAAATGTTATAAATGGAAGCTATATCTTTAGATGATAGATTTATACGCAATAAAGCTGAGAGCTTTTTCTCGTTTTCTGTAATATTAGGAAATAGTTCTTTTAATTTTTTAAAGAATATTTGATTTACTTTATCAACATGTAATTGAAATTCAGAACGTTCTTTATCAATTTTTACATTTGTTGATATTAATAATGAAAGTTTACTTACAATTTCATTATTAACACTCAATTTATCTTTTTGTAATAATTTAAGTTCGTTATTTAATGTTTCAATAAAATTTATTTTTTGTACTATAAATAATGCCATGTTAACAAGTTCTTTTTCTTTATACTCTAGTTCTTGTTTAAGATTTTGATGCTCGAGTCGCGAAACTGCTAATTTTTCTTCTATAAGCGATTGACGATATTCTGCATTTTGTTTGTTTTTAATAACTTTATTTCTTTGCCATAAAAATATTAGAAGTCCTATAATTATTAGCATAAAAGCTAATCCAATTAGGAAATATTGAGTAATTATAGAAAATTTTTGTTCTTTTTCGAGAATAATAATTTTTTGTTCTTTTTTTTCCGATTCATAGCCACTTTTCATTCCTTCAATATCCTTATTGTTTTGTAATAAGTCAAGCGAATCGTTAAACTCTGAATATGCTTTATAATAATTGTATCCTTGCTTATAATTATTGGTTTTAATATATAAATTAGATAATGCAAATAATGCGGTAACTTTTTCGTTGTTGGCATTAATTGTTTTAGCAATTTCGAGACTTTTATTAAGGCATGTTAAAGCTTCGTCTATTTTTCCCAATTCCAATAATGCATCGCTCATGTTTTTTAGATGTTTACTCGAAGATTTAAGGTCTTGGGTTTCTTCTGATATATAATAAGCTTTTTTAAAGTAATCGAGAGCTTCTAAATAGTTTTTTGCATCAAATCTAATGGCACCAATATTATTAAAAGCAATTCCAACTCCAATTTTATCTCTTAATCGCTGTTTAATTTCTGCTGCAAGCAAATAGTACTTTAGTGCTAATTCGTTATTTTTTAACGCTTGATAAACAATGCCAATATTATTATATGCGTTTGCCAAATTTAAACTATCGCTCGATTTTTTTGATATTTCTTCAACTTCTAATAAATATTTTAATGCTTCGTTATTTTTACCCATTTCTTGATAAAGTGTACTTAGATTATTTAAACAAACACATTTTATATACTCATCTCCAATATAGTCAACATTTCTTAAAGCTTCCAACAAAACATTTACAGCTTTAGCACTTTCGCCAATCGATTTATAAACATTACTTATGTTAATCTTTGATTTAATAACTCCAATTGAATCATTGTTTTTTACAAATGCCTCTTCGCATTGTGAATAATATTTAATACTTTCTGGGTAATTGCATAATCTTTCACTAACTATTCCGAGACTTCCAAGACAAATTGGAACAAAACTGTTTTGTTCGTTTTCTTTAGAGTATTTTAATGCCGATATAAAATATCGTTTTGCTAGAACATACTCGCTCTTTTTTACATATATCTGTCCCAAATATAACATTCCGTTTATATAACCTGTTTTATAATTGAGCGATTGGGCTAACGAAATAGCTTTATTCCCATAGTTAATAGCTAATGTGGGGTTTAAAACAGTATATTGTTTTTCAAAATTCAATAATTCAATAACTTTATTTGTGTCATTTTGTACAATGTTATTTGTTTTATTTTTTTCTTGATTTTGGCATGAATTAAATCCAAACAATATAATAAATGCAATCTCTAAAAATGAGTTAATGAAATATTTCTTTAGTTTCTTTTTCATTTATACAAATGTAAATTTATTTTAGGAATATATTAAAACAAAAAAAGCTGCAATAATTTTATTGCAGCTTTTTTAATAAGTAAAATTTATTTACTGAATTTTTTTGAAAAAAAAGTTTTTTTAACTAAGTCAAAAACAATTATTCCACCACCAAGTATCATTAACAAATCGGGAATTGTTCTAAGCCAAACCCACATTTTAACTCCATCTAAAGCTTCTCTAGTTCTTGCGGCATAATAACCTAAATCGTGTGCAATACGTGTTTGTTCTAATCCAATAATTAATGTTGGTACTGCAAATAACAAAACACCTATAGTTAATGTCCAAAAACCCCATTTGCTTAATTTGTCGCTCCAAACTAAATTGTTTGCCATTGCATTTGCTCTCGAAGTCATATATAAAAATGCAATTGAAACAAATCCAAATGCACCTAATAATGCTACATGTCCGTGAGGCATTATTAAATATGTGCCATGCGAGTAATAGCTAATTGTTGGAGTATTAATTACCATACCTAAAAATCCTGCTCCAATCCAATTTAAAATTGCAGAACCAGCTATCCACATAAATGGTGTCGAAAATTTAAAATCTTCACCGTTATGCATTTTTTCTCTGTAATTTTTCATTGCTTCAATAAGCATTAGTGATATTGGTAGCGGTTCAATTGCAGAGAAAATTCCTCCAATAGCAATCCAGTATTCATCTAACCCTTGCCAAAAATAATGATGCCCAACTCCAAGGGTTCCACTTAACATAATTAAAAACAATTCAAAAAACATAACTCTTACAGCTGTTTTTTGTGGGATTAGTCCTAACGAAACTGTAAAAAATGCGATTACACCAGCTGCAAATAATTCGAAAGTAAGTTCAACCCATAAATGAATAACCCACCAACGATAATAATCATCAACTGTATAATTTGGAATTATTTTATGTAAAGGCATCATTCCAGCAATATATAATGTTGCAATTCCAAATGCCGACCATATAATAGTACCAACCAAAGGATTATTAGTAGATGCTTTTCGTATTAAAGATACAATTAATAAAAACCAAAATACTAAACCAATTACAAGTCCAATATCCCAAACGCGACCTAAATTTACTAATTCTCGACCTTCGTTACCAAACCAAAACCATGTATCGCGAAGTTGTCCAGTTGCACCTAAATATAAACCAGCAACACTGCCAATACCAACAATTAAAAGTGCAAACCATAAAACATCAACTAACCATGGAAATTTATGGTCGCGATTAGCTACCCATGGTGCAATTAATAACCCACCAACTAACCAACCTATTGCTACCCATAATATTGCGATTTGTGTGTGCATTGAGCGTAAAACATTAAAAGGTAATATGCTTTGCGATAAAATAAAATCATCTTTTGGATTTGCGTATAAATGCGCTAAATATCCACCCAAAACAAGTTGTACAAAAAATAATAATCCTACAATTGGGATATATTTTAAAAGTTTTTTTTGTGATTTAAATAACGATGTTATTTTCATTGCTGGCTCTAAAACATCGTTTTTATCTTTTTTAAATAAATATTCGTACGATAAAAATATAACAACAATTGTAAGTGTCCATAAAATTAAAAATTCCCATAACGAAACATTATGTGCATTAAAATTAACATTTTGGTCAATTAGTGGTTCACATGGCCAGTTGTTCGACCAAGTTCTTTGAGTTCCTGGCCTTAACGAAGAGGAAACTAATTGTCCCCAATCAAAAAAAGCTGCTATTTTTTTTGCTTCCTCGGGTTTAATAATTCCACCTCTAAATGCCCTTTCTTTATCGCCATTTACAAGCATATTTACAACTAACTCAACATTTTTATGATAAGCTTGAGCCGAAGCATTGGTGTATATTGTTATATTTTCTTTTAATGATGTTTGCTCTTTTATATCTTGTTTTACTCTTTCTTTTACTGCACCACGTTCTACTTTAGTAAGACTTTTTGAATCTTTTGAATAAATTTCCATTGAGTAAAACTCATATAAATACTCAATTCTATGATGTAGCATATCTGTTGTAAAATCGGGTCCCATATATGCACCCATCCCTAACATTGTTCCCCAATCCATTAGATCAAATTCCTGAAAATACCCTTTACCCTCAACAACATCATCGTAAGTGTAAAGTATTTCTCCACTTGCCGATTTTACTTCTTTTGGAATAGGCGGAACTTCTTTTTGTAAATTGGCAGTATAGTAAATTAATGCCGATACCATAATAATGGCAATAAACCAAAAGCTAGTGTATAAACCTTTTCGGCTCATAAACTTGTCTAAAAATGTTTCTTTCATAATTAAAAAATTTATTGTTTATATTAAGAAAATTTATATGCTACAACAAAGTAGTATATTGTTTTAAAAAATTTTAATATTTAAAATATGCCTTTTTATTTAAATCGTTTAAATTAGTTTTTGTTAAAGTTTTAAAAAGTTTATCTCTTGTATCAACCCACGAATTATGCATTGCACAAGGATTTTTTCCAGAGCACTCATTAAACCCTAATACACAACCTAAATATTTATCAAGTCCTTCAACCGATTCAATAATATCTGAAAGGTAAATTGTTTTAGGACTTTTTAAGAACATGTATCCACCATCTCTTCCATGGGTACTCTTTATAAAATTGCTTTTACTTAAGTTTGTCATTATTCTTCGCATATATTTTTGTGGAATGTCGATTTTATCTAATATGCTTTTAGCGCTAAATATTTGTTTTTTATCGCTTGCCATATAGCACAATATGCGAATAGCGTACTCTGTTGTTTTTGATAAATTCATATATACTATATTGTGGTAGTACTTTGTGCAAAGATATGTTATTTTTTAATATTCATTAATATTTTTAAAAAATTATTTCTATAAATAAATGTTTCTTATTTCAAAAAAGGTAGATGTTTGATTACAAGCTATTTGTATGAGTCAAATTATTTATTTAATTTTTTTGAATTAATTATTTTAAATCTCAAAAAATATTATCAATTTTAGAGATTAAAAAAATAAAATTTTGTTAAAAAATGAAACATCCATTATTAAATGAGCAACACAACCTTATAAGACAATCGGTACGCGACTTTGCCGAAAGAGAAATAAAACCAGTAGCAAACGAACTCGACGAAAAACAACAATTTTCTGTTGAAATAACTCAGAAAATGGGCGACATCGGTCTGTTTGGAATGGTGGTATCTGAAGAATACGGTGGTCAAGGATTAGATTATTTGTCGTATATTATTACTGTTGAGGAATTAGCAAGAGTTGACGGTTCACATGCAGCAACAATTGCAGCTGGAAACTCGTTAGGTTTAAACCCTATTTTTTATTTTGGTACCGAAGATCAAAAGAAAAAATATTTACCTAGTTTATGTTCAGGTAAAAATTTATGGGGTTTTGGTTTAACCGAACCCGAAGCTGGTTCCGATTCGCGTAACTCAAAAACTACAGCTAAACTAGTTGATGGTAACTGGATTATTAACGGATCAAAAATATTTATAACTAATGCCTCATCTGAAATAACATTGGGCTCAACTGTTCAGGCTGTTTCGGGTGAAATTAATGGAAAAAAAGAATTTTCGGCGATTATTTTAGAAAACGGAACTGCAGGTTTTACCCAAAAAACAATGCATAATAAAATGATGTGGAGAGCTTCAAATACAGCCGAGCTTTATTTTGACGATTGCAAAGTTCCAGAATCAAACATTTTAGGCAAACGTGGCGATGGATCAAAAATAATGCTTAGCACTTTAGATTGTGGACGACTTTCAATTGGTGCCATGGGACTTGGTTTAGCTCAAGGAGCATTTGAAGCTGCACTTAAATATTCGCAAGAAAGAGTGCAATTTGGAAAACCTATTTGCAAACAACAAGCAATATCATTTAAACTAGCCGATATGGCTCTTAAAATTGAACTTGCTCGTAATTTATTATATAAAGCGTGTTGGTTAAAAGACAACCATTTGCCTTTCGAAAAAGAGGCAGCAATGTCGAAACTTTATTGCTCCGAAGTTGCTAAATTTGTTGCAGATGAAGCTGTTCAAATTCATGGTGGATATGGTTTAATGAAAGATTACGGAGTTGAAAAATTTTATCGCGACCAACGATTATTGCAAATTGGTGAAGGAACCTCAGAAATTCAGCGTTTAGTTATTTCGAGATACATTGGGTGCTAATTTTCAAATTCATCAATAAATATAGTGCATGTAAATATTTATTCACTTAAAATGAACTAAAGTGTATAGGTATAACTAAATAAATTATAGGAATAAGCACATTTTTTAAAATTATTTCATGTCCGACAATAAACAAATTAAAATTTCATCGTAATAAAGTTGCGAATTTTCTTTTTTGTTTTTATCAAATAATTTTAAATCGTTTAACCGAATTGATATATCATTTTTGCTGTTTCCATAATAAAATATTGTAACCTTTCCTTGAATTATTTGATAATATTGCACATTGTTATAATCATTTATTTTTACTTTATTCGAAATAGTTTCTATATTTTCAGTTGGTTTTACGCTTTTAATAATAAAAACTTCTATTTGTTTTGTAGTAGAGTCAATATAAGTTACTTGCAACGATTGACCTGTAATTGCTCCGCTTTTTTGAATTCGAACAAATAAATACGTATCTTCTGCTATTTGTTTTGATACAATTGTTTTTCCTTGTAAGTCTTTAAATGTTTTTTTAATTGCCTTATATCCCATGGTATCGTTGCAATCAGTTTCAATTTTTTGTTGTACAGGTGTAATAAATTTGTTTGATATTAAATTATAGTTTGTGCTATTATTTAAAGAAATCGCAATTGAATCGGAGTAGCTTAATTGTTTATTTCTTTTTTTATATTTAAAATATTTTCGAAGTGCATAAAGGTTAACTCCTAATCCAATACTAGGCGTTAAATGTAATTTTTGGGAATAATACGGGTGAGTTTCGGGTTGTAAAACGGCAAAACCGGGGTCAATTAACATGTCAATTTCTAAACTTGTAATATTTTCGCTAAACTGCACACCTGTTATAAGTGCAAGTCCATAAACATTATTCTTGTAATTTGCTAAACCAATTTTATTTATATAATAATTATTGAGCCAGCCAGCATGCATTCCTAAAACAGGTCTTAAGCCATCTACAGGTTTATAAAAATAATATTTAAATCCAATGCATGAATTAAATGTTGATTTTATATTAATATCATGATAATTTTGCGATTTCATGTAGCCTGCACCCACATAACTTCCAATATTTTTCCATCTATATTCTACATTTCCACCTAAAGCACCAAAAGGCAAACCATACCCTGTTTTTACAACAACAAAACGTTTATCTTGCGAAAACGACTGAGATGCAAAAAATAACATAATGCAAAATTGAAGAAAAAAAAATAATATATTTCTTATTATTTGCATTATTGCAAATATGGAAAAATATTTCGATAATTTGTATTTTAAATTAATAAAACTATTAAAATCTTAATCAATAATTTTTTGTGCAAAATTCTCGATAATTTCTAATGCTTTAAGGGGTTCTTCAACCATTCCCATGTGTCCCGAAGATTCTAAAATTTCTGTTTGAATATTTTTGTTTTTAATTGCAAAATTAAGCATTTCTTTAAACGAAAAATATTCGTCGTATTTGCCAGATATCCATAAAACAGGAATATTGCAATTTGTTATAAAAGTAGTTTTATCGCTACGTTCAATCATTGAGTTTATACAAGCTATCATACCATCTTGTGTTGTACTTAATGCTATTTCAAGCGATTTGTCGAAAAATGGTTTATTTTGTTCGAAAAATTTTGAAGCAAACATTTTAGAAATAGCAGATTGAATAATTAATTTTTGCTTACCTTTTCTTACTAATTCAATTTCTTGTAATCTATTATGTTTTTTATCATTGTTATCGGCAAATGGGTGTGAGTGAAAAAGACAAAATCCATTAAGTAATTGTGCATAATGTTCTGCAAAAGCTAAGGTTATATACCCCCCCATTGAATGCCCAATTAAAATTGTTTTTTTTATTTTTAAATATTTTAAAAGCTCGTAAATTGAATTTGCCATTTTTTCAACTGTTTGTTGTTCAAATGGTTCACTTTTGCCATGACCTGGCAAATCTGGGCAAATTATTCTATATTTTTTTGAAAGTAAAATAGCAAATTCGCTCCAAACATAGTTATTTTCTAAATATCCGTGGAGTAAAACAATTGGGAATCCAATACCAGTTTCGTAATAAAAAAGCTTTTTATTGTTAATTGTTACGGATTCTGAACACATTGATAAATTATTTTGATAAAACTACTTTTTCAACATCGCTTATTGTTATAGGAATTCTTTTATCTCCCAAAAGGCGATTTCCAGTTTCGGTTACCAAAATATCATCTTCTAAACGAATACCACCGAAATTACGATATTGATTAACTTTATCAAAATTAATGAAGTTAGTATTAATTCTTTCCTCTTGCCATTTGCTAATTAATGCAGGAATAAAATAAATGCCTGGTTCTACAGTTAATACAAATCCAGTTTGCAAATTACGAGCTAATCTTAAATAAGCGGTACCAAATTGTTCGCTACGTTTTATTTTGTTATCATAACCTACAAAATTTTCAC
>JAVHRJ010000493.1:11813-35683 GCA_036171595.1 Bacteroidales bacterium | reverse complement strand
GTAAGATTTAAACCAACAACAGCTGTAATAAACTCTGGAAACATTACACACGCAAGCACTGGTGCAACAACACAAAACCAAGCAGTAGCAGGGACTGGAGTAACTGTGCCAACTGTTACAACAACTGCTACAAGCGCAATTACAACAACAACTGCAAGTAGCGGAGGAAACATTACCGCCGATGGCGGAAATACTGTAACTGCTCGTGGAGTATGCTGGAGTACAGCAATAAACCCAACAACAGTAGACTCTAAAACAGTTGATGGTTCGGGAACTGGAGTTTTTACAAGTTCTATTACTGGACTTACAGCAGGAACGACATATCACGTTAGAGCTTATGCAACCAATTCTTGTGGAACATCATACGGTAATGATTTAACTTTTACAACTTTAAAAATTGAACCAACAAATTTTCCAACAGCATTTATTTGTGGCACAACAACCGCTTCTTCAATAATATTAACGTGGACAGATGCTATAGGGGCTGTATTGCCTGATAGTTATTTAATAAAATGGAGCAGCACTTCTTATGCAGCAATTCCCGACCCAACAGATGGTGTAGCAGAAGCAAATGGAGCAGGAGTACAAAACGTTGCCCAAGGCATTCAAACTGCTACAGTAACAGGATTAACAAATAGCACAACATATTATTTTAAAATTTGGCCATACACAAACTCTGGAACAAATATTAATTATAAACTTATTGGCGAACCTCAAACATCTTGTTCAACTATTGCAGGAGCATGCATTACGGTTGGTTTTGAAGGAAGCACCTCTAATCCTGCGGGTTGGACTAATAATGGTGCGTACTATAATTCAGCTGCACCACATACCGGAACAAATATGGCAGGCGAAAACTCCACTGGCGATTGGATTCGTTCTCAAACATTAACAAATCCTTCATCAATTAGTTTTTGGTGTAGAGCATCAGGAGCAGCGTCTAATTTTACAATTTCATTCGAAACAACTATTGACGGAAGCAATTGGATTAATGCAACTACATATTTTGCAAATGGAACAAATACAGGTACAATAACAAATGTTTATTCTCAAAAAGTTGTTACATTAGCCTCAAATGTAATTGCAGTTAGGTGGAATATGACAAATGACCCAAGTGGTAGTTTTTATTTTGATGATATTGAGGTTTATTGTTATAATAACACAATTACAACAACTACTGTTTCTACAACACCTTTCACAATAAATTGCAATTCAACAACTACTGGAACAGTAGATTTTATTTCAACTGGAACCTTTTCTGGAAACACTTATACCGCACAACTTTCAAACTCAGTTGGTAGTTTTGGTGCGCCCATTAATATTGGGACTTTAACAAGTGATTTAAATTCTGGAACTATTAATATTACTATCCCAGCAAATGCAACGGCTAGTGCTAATTACAAAATAAGAGTCATTGGTAATAGTCCTGCAATTATTGGAACAACCTCTTCTGCATTTATAATTAATAACTCATCGCCTTGTACAATAACACCAGGCACAATAACTGGCTCTCCTTATGGTGTAACCTGTACAATAGGCGCAGCTGGTACAATTGACTTTACTTCAACTGCAACATATTCTGGAAACACATATACTGCACAATTATCAAATTTAAGTGGAAGTTTTACTGCTCCTTTAAATATTGGTACTTTAGTTAGCGATACAAATGCTGGCACTCTTAATTTTACAATTCCTGCTGGTACAGCAAGTGGCACGGGATATTTAATACGAATTATTAGTAATAATCCAAATGTTGTTGGGAGCTCATCTGCACCAATTACTATCAATTTAACGGGAGTATGTAATACTTTAGAAATTCAAAGTATTTTAGTTGATGCCTGTGAAGGAACAGGTTTTGAAGGTGCAAATGAAATGGTTCGTTTTCAAATTGGCCCAGATGCAATGAACATAGGTAACCTTGTTGTAACTTGGCCAAATAATTCTTTTTTAGGTATATGTCAAAATGCAACTACAGCAAGCACCGTTGCAGCAATAAACTCAACAATTACAGCTGGTGGAAGTTTAATTGAACCAACAGGTAATGTTTTACCTGCTAACGCACAAGTAATGCTTTTTACAAGTACTGCATTTGATTATACGCTATTTAATTTCTCAACTCTAAATTATACTTTATATGCAATATTTCAATGTCCCGGAAATACTCAAGGACATTTTGGAAATTATAATGCTACACCTGGAAGCTTACGTACTTTAACAATAACTTTTACTTCTTTTGGAAGTGACGCGGTTACTTATGACGCTCATTTAGTGTATAATGGTGATGGTGCCGCTGTTGATTTTTCACCAGACGGGACTCCAAATTACGGCAATACTGGCGGTTGTATAGCACCTATGACTCCACTTCCCGTAGAACTTATTAATTTTAGTGGCAAACATGAAAATAACAAAGTACATTTAAGTTGGCAAACCGCTTCCGAAACAAACAACAATTATTTCGAGGTTTTAAAATCAAAAGATTTAAGTTATTTTGAAAAAATAGGCGTGGTTGCTGGTAATGGAAATACTAATAATATTAGCTCGTACAATTATTTTGACAACAACCCCATAAACGGAAATAATTATTACAAATTAAAACAAGTTGATTTTGATGGTCAATCGTCAGAATCTAATGTTATTGTTGTACAGGTTAAAAACAACAGTAATATAAACATTTATTCTGCAAATAATATGTTATATGTTTTAACAAATAACAACGAAAAAATTGATTTTGTTGAAATAAATGATATTACTGGCAAAACAATATACTCTACAAAGAGCAATAACGACCAGTTTAATATGCAAATTAATGTTGATAATTTTGCTAAAGGAATTTATTTTGCAAAAGTAATATACGGGAACAATATTGAAGTTAAAAAGTTTATAGTTCAATAATATTTTGTCACAATGAGTGTGAATGAAAACAAATTTATTCAGATTCTGAAACAAGTTCAGAATGACGTGTAATAAAGCATTTTAATTATTAACAACATTCAGAACTACCATCGCAACCACAATTGGGTTCGGTTCCATTTATTAATCCCATAATTACACCAGCAGCACAGCCCACACCAGTTGTAACGGAAATAGCATTTTCGGGACAATTGCGTTGACAAGCTCCGCATTCCATGCATAAATTTCTATCTATAATCTGTGATTTGTTATTTTTTATTTCAAAAACATTATGCGGACAAACAATTGCACACATTGAGCAACCTGTGCATTTATTTACATCAAGTTCAAGAGTGCTAACGTTTTTTAAATATGTTAATCCCATAATTTTATACAAATCTTGTCATTGCCCAAATAACAAATCCTACAACAAATAAAATAATTTGAATTGGTATAGCAATTTTCATTTCCTTTTTAACTCCCGAAAGCGATGTAAATGTTGAAGCTCCAGTAAAATTCATTGCTGTAAATGATGCAATAGATGCATTAATCATAAACCACGAAATGTTTTCGAAAATATTATCTCCTATTAAATTTACAGAAAATAATATCGCAGTAAAAATGACCCCTAACGCTAATCCTTTAAACGAAAAGCTCTTTATTGGTATTAAAGGTAGTAGAATAGGTGTAACTATTGTTCCAACAATATAAGCTAAAATTAAATTAATGAATGGTATATTAAAATAATTCCAGGCATTATCTACATTAAAATTTGATTTTTTAAAACAACTTAAAATAAAAACAATTGACAATAAAAAAATAAAATATTTTAGATGTCCAACAAATTCAACTGGTGTAAGAACTAACCTGTTTTTAAATGTAAAATAAACGGTTCTCATTTTTTTATTTGCAAAATAATTGTTCGACAAATAATTTTGAATATCGGTAGCTCTAACTGGCCCATATTTAACATTAAATCCTGTTGAATTTTTTACCTCATGAGCCGATATACCAACTGCACCAAGTTGTGGTACAATTATTCGTTTATGTTCTACAATGTTATTGAGCGAAAATTCATTAATTTTTGAAATTAATTCATTTGTTCCAAAAGTTCCTTTGCCAGCAGCACACCAAACATTTATTCCTTTAGTATCTAAAACTAAAATCCAGGCATTAATTCCATTTAAATTTTTTCGTAAATTATCAAAACTTAATTTATAATTCGCTGTAACTAAAACCTCCGATTTTTTATCGGGATTACCAACTGCATAAATGCCAGGAATTATTTTATAATTACTCCTATTAATCGACCATCTAACTTTAATTGCACCGATTATATCAATAATTGTAATATTTGTTGTAACAACAGGAATGTTATTTATTGTATGTCCAATTATAAACGACATTAATATGTGTAAATTAAATAGAATCCCGAAATTATCATTATTATTCCGGCAATGTATCCAATAACTTTACCAACATTTTGCATATTGTTAGAAATTTTACTAACACCAAACTGAATTCCAGCAATTGCAACTGCAAAAGGTAAACTATACCCAAATGCAAAAGAAGTTAAAATAATAATTCCACTTAAAACCCCAGCTTTTAAAAATGTGGCACCTAAAACAATTGGCAAAATAGGATTACAACATAAATTAAGCAAAATAGATAATCCTCCAGTAACTAAACCTAAAATTAAGCCAGGAATAAAGCCCTTTCCCTTACTTTTATAATTTAATTTAGGCAAATTAAATGGTATTAAACCTAATGAAAAAAGTCCAAAAACAATTAAAAGTATAGAAACTATAATTTTCCAAAATGCTCCAACTATGGTAGCAATTGTAGAGCCAACATAACCAATTAATGCACCTATAATTGCAAGTGAAATAACACTACCAATAAAAAAAGCCAAACTAAAATAAATTTGACTTTTTTTATTAGAATTAACAGCATGACCAGCTGAATATCCAGTAATAGAGCCTATTAAAGCATAATTACAACACGATGTAAATGTGCTAATTACACCTAATATAAACAATGCAACTATCATTGTAAATGTAATTGCATCTGAATTTAAAGTAGAATTTAGCCAATCATTCATTTTTTATTTTTTAGGACAACACGATGGAGTTTTTGTACTATCGCATTTTGCTTTACCAGCACAACATGCAGGGACTGTAGCTGCATCGGTTTTTGTGTCTTTACCAGCACAGCAAGCCGATACACTATCTTTTGCACAAGCACCATCGCTTTTACAAGCCACGGGGCAAAACATTTTGTAAGAAATTAATAACCCAGCAAAAAGAATTACAACAACAAAAATTATTGTTGTCCACATACGTTTTTTTGAACTTTTTGGTGTGCAACATGAACTATTTTCGCTTGTGCCACAACCACAACTGTTTTCAGTTTTGTTTTCTTCCATAATTTTTATTTTTTAACAACATTTATTTAATTTATTTTTAGTAACTATTTCGTTTATAATTTTGCTTAACGAATTGAAATGTTTTTTAATTATTTTTGTGTTTACGCAATAACAAATTTTTGCCCCATCTATTTCGCCATCTATTAAATTTGCTTTTTTAAGCTCTTGCAAATGTTGCGAAACGGTTGTTCTGCTTAATGGAATTTCTTTAGAAATATCGCCAGAAATACATGTTTTGCATGATGAAAGATGTTGTAAAATTGCAATTCTTGCAGGATGTGACAACACTTTACAAATGCCTGCTATTTCTTGCAAATCGGCACTAAAAGCTTCTTTTTTTGAATAAGTCATTTAAATAATTATGTTGCAAACATACGACATATTTTAATACGTTATACTTTTTGTATAATTTTTTATTAAAATTTACGCTTTCTTTTTAAATGCGTGAATTGTTCCAATAATTAAAAATGCGAGCATTACAACTCCATAAAATATCCAGCCGGGAGCTACTTCATCAAATGAAATTCCACTAGGTGACGAAATCATTATTCCTGCCCATAGCATCATAATTCCAGTAAGCGAAAGTCCAATAATAGAAAACACTTTCATAGTTGTTGTTTTAATTTTAATTAACGATAAAACAAATAACACAACATACATTAGAAAAAAAGCCATTGTTATAAACCCGGCTTCAACGGTTACATCATCATCCTTACTATAATCATAAGAATTATAGCTAGAATAGCCATAAGGATCGGAACTGTTATACATGCTGTCGTATGAGCTATAACGAGCATGTGATACTTCTTCGGCATAATAAATATCGGCTACAAAGAAACCAATAGTTAAAACCAATGCGATTAAATAAAATACTCTCATCATAATAATTTGTTTTAGGTTATTAAAAAAATCAATTATTTACAAAAATATAATAATTTCTGAAATCACAAGTTTTTTTTAGAAACCTCTTATAAGCCACTCAAAATTAGTGTATAAAATGTAAATTGATATTAAAGTGGCAAAAATTATTGCTGGAATTTTAAGTCCCATAACCTTAATTGAAAGTGCAATAATAATTGGTATTGCAGCATAAATTAAATTTGTGCCTATTTCAAAATATTTAAAAGGTCCATCGTAAAAATTTACTTCAAAAAATCGCATTGCAACATTTAACATATCTATAAAAAACCAATAAGTAATTGAAATAAAAACAAGAACATCAAAAGCATTAATTTTTTTAGTAACACTATGCTTAATAAATAAATTTGTCCCACAATTTTTACAAAATAGAGCGTCCTGCTAATTTTTTGTATTACAATTTTTACAATTTATTAAATAGTATTTATAATGTTATAATAAATCATTAAGATTACCTACCTTATCGACCCTAACTCCTTTTTCGGTTTTTTTAACTGTACAACATTCATTATAATTGTCGTGTTCAAAAAACAAAATGTAGTTATTATCTGCCGCTTCGTTTAAAAACTCTTCTTTTTCGGAAAGTGAAATTAAAGGTTTTGTGTCGTAACTAATTACCCATGGCAATGGTAAATGAGCCGATGTTGGTATTAAGTCGGCCATGTAAACAATTGTTTTGCCATTAAATTTAACAAATGGAATTACCTGTCCAACTGTATGACCGTTAAATATTTTAACCGAAACATTTTCGAATAAATCGGATTCGTTTTCAATAAAATTAATTTTCCCAGCGTCAAGTAAAGGAATAAAATTTTCTTTTAAAAACGATGCCTTTTCACGCGGATTAGGATTATTGGCTAAATCCCAATGTTGTTTTCCAATCCAATAAGTTGCATTTTTAAATGTTGGAATAAATGCGGTTTTTTCTTCGTTATATTTTACAGCTCCACCGCAATGGTCGAAATGTAAATGAGTTAAAATAACATCAGTAATTTCGTCGGCACTTATTTTTGTATGTGCTAACGATTTTTCAAAACCGTCATTACCAACAATATCATAATGTCCTAAAAATTTTTCACTTTGTTTATTTCCAATTCCACAATCAATTAAAACACGACGATTATCGGTTTCTAACAATAAGCAACGTAATGCCCATGTACAAAGATTATTTTCGTCGGCGGGATAAACTTTATTCCACAATGTTTTTGGAACTACTCCAAACATGGCTCCACCATCGAGTTTAAAGGTTCCGGTATTTATTGAATGTAATTTCATAAAATTTTATTCTTTATTACAATAATAATGATAAAACCAAGGAATTGTTTCAATTCCTTTAAATAAATTAAATAATGGAAAATTCTCGTTTGGTGAATGTATAGCGTCAGATTCAAGGCCAAATCCCATTAGTATTGATTTTGCACCTAACACTTTTTCGAACATTGCAATAACTGGAATACTACCACCACTTCGGGTTGGAATAGGTATTTTGCCAAATGTTTTTTCGTAAGCTTTACTTGCTGACTTATATGCATGAGTATTTGTAGGGGCAACATAAGCCGAACCACCATGAAGATCTTTAACTGTAATTCTTACACCTTTTGGAACAATAGATTTTAAATGCTTTTCAAATAATTCGCTTATTTTATGGTGCTCCTGATTTGGAACTAAACGCATTGAAATTTTTGCTGTTGCTTTCGCTGGTAATACTGTTTTTGCTCCTTCGCCAGTATAACCGCTCCATATTCCATTAACATCTAATGATGGACGAATACCTGTACGTTCTATTGTTGTATAACCTTTTTCGCCACAAACATCAACTAAATCTAACGCTTCCTTATATTTTGTTATATCAAAAGGAGCTCTTGCAATATCAGCTCTTTCTTCTAAGTTTAATTCAATTACGTCATCATAAAATCCAGGGATTGTGATTTTATTATTTTCATCTGTTAGGCTGGCAATTATTTTAGTTAACATATTTGCAGGGTTAGCAACTGCACCGCCAAAAATACCAGAATGCAAATCGCGATTTGGTCCGGTTAATTCTACTTCCATATATGCTAAACCTCGCAATCCGACCGTTACCGAAGGAATGTCTTGTGCTATCATTCCGGTATCAGAAACTAAAATAACATCACACTTTAATAATTCTTTATTTTCGTTACAAAATTTTTCAAGACTTGGTGAACCAATTTCTTCTTCACCTTCAATCATAAATTTTATATTGCAAGGTAGCTGGTTAGTTGAAACCATAAACTCAAAAGCTTTTGCATGCATAAACGCTTGACCTTTATCATCGTCGGCACCACGAGCACAAATTTTACCATCTCTTATAACTGGCTCAAAAGGAGGCGATTCCCAAAGTTCAATTGGATCAATAGGCATTACATCATAGTGTCCGTATACTAAAACTGTTGGAAGTTTAGGGTCAATTATTTTTTCGCCATATACAACCGGATTTCCAGCAGATTGCATAACCACTGCCCTTTCGGCACCAGCATTATAAATTAAATTTTTCCAATATTCAGCCGCACGAATCATTTCGGGTTTGTTTTCTGATAACGAACTTATAGATGGAATTTGAATTAATCCAAAAAGCTCATCTAAAAATCTTTGACGGTTGTTATCGATAAATTCGTTAATGTTTTTCATAATGTTTTATTTTATTTCACCTTTAAACGCACCCGAAAAATAGAAATGTGCTTGAATTCCAAATACTGTATAGTTTTTATTAACACTACTATAAGCCGATAAACCAAATCCCAAGTCATAAAATATTTTAAAAGTATAATCGGCAACAGCAACAAATCCTATTTCTGAAAATCCTCTATATCTTTTATTTCCAATGCTGTCATTATCAAACAAATATCCCCCGTACGAATATGAGGGACCCACAAAAAAACTTATATTCTTTTTTTCTGTTTCTTTTCTTAATCCTGTTGCAATATAAAAATTATTTAGTTTTTGATAGGTGTATTGGCTAATAAAACGGTCGCTTGAAACATGATATCCAATTTGTAAATAATTATTTTTGATTCTAAAAGATAGGCTAACAATGGTATTTATTTCGTTAGATTTTAAAGAGCTGTTATAACTATATCCTTCGCCAACTTTTAACCAACCGCTACCAGGTTTGTATATTTTGTTATTAATTATTATTTCTTCGTATTTATTATCCTGAGCAATTAAATAATTGGAAAAAAAAATAAAAACGCATAAATAAGATATTACTATTTTACAATATGTTATCATTGTTATTTTTTTTGTTTAAGATGTAATCTGCAGCAATGCAAAGTTCACTATACCAAGCTTTACCAAATTTTTTAATTAACGGTTTTTCAGCAAACTTATAAATAGGCATACCTTTTTCTTTACCATTTTCGAGGGCGTGTTTACAAATATCCCACTGATGATAATTAACGGCAATAAATGTTGCATATTGTTTTATACGTATTGGATATAAATGACACGAAATTGGTTTTTGTAGTTTACATTTTCCAGCTTCATAACTTTTTTCTATTGCACAAGTGGCAACTCCGTCAATAAAAATCGCAAAAACACATTCTTTCCCGTTATTTAAAGTAGTAACTAAATCGCCTTCGCTATCAATGGAAGCCACACCATTTTTTTTAATTATTTGTATAGCTTGTTCTGACAAATTGCAAAATATTGAAGAAAGAGATTCTTCTATTTCTAATATTTCTTCTGGTTCAACTGGTGCTCCTGAATCTCCAGCAACACAGCAAGCTCCTTTACAAATATTTATATTGCATAAAAAATTCTTTTCAAAAATATCGAGACTAACAATTTTATCGTCAATTTGTATCATACTAATATATTTCCTGTCATTTCTTTTGGAATTTGTATACCCATAATTTTTAAAATTGTAGGTGCTACATCGGCTAATATTCCATTATTAATTTTCTTGAATCTTTTAGAAATTAACAAACAAGGAACTGGGTTTAGCGAGTGTGCAGTATTTGGTGTTCCGTCAGTGTTAACGGCATAATCTGCATTGCCATGATCTGCAATTATCATTAATTCGTAATTGTTTTTTACAGCTGTTTTTACAACTTCACCTACACAACTGTCTATTGTTTCAACAGCCTTCAGAATAGATTCGTAAAAACCTGTATGCCCTACCATATCTCCATTTGCAAAATTTAAACAAATAAAATCGTGTTCCTTTTTATTTAGTTCGTCAATTAAAGCATTACGAACAATTGGAGCACTCATTTCGGGTTGCAAATCGTAAGTTGCAACTTTTGGTGAAGGTATCATTATTCGCTTTTCATTTTCAAAAACATCTTCGCGTCCCCCCGAAAAAAAGAATGTTACATGTGGATATTTCTCAGTTTCTGCTATTCTGAGTTGATGCAATCCGAGTTTTGAAATAGTTTCACCAATTGTGTTTTCAACATTTACTGTATCAAATAATATGTTTACGTTTTTAAAAGATTCATCATACCTTGTCATTGTAAAATATTCTAAAGGAATAGTTTTCAATTCATATTCGGGCATGTTTTTTTGAGTAAGTACGGTTGTTATTTCACGAAGTCTATCAGACCTAAAATTAAAACAAATTACAACATCGTTTGCTTTAACTAACCCGATTGGATTATCATATTTGTCAACCATAACAATAGGCTTTATAAACTCATCGGTAACGTCATTATTATATGATTCTTTAATAGAGTTTATAATATTTGCAGAATGTTTTCCAATACCATTAACCATTAAATCATAACCAATTTTAACGCGTTCCCATCTTTTATCGCGATCCATGGTATAATAACGACCAACTAACGATGCAATTTTAGCATTAGTGTTATTGGTTTTTTCTTGTAGTTCCTTAATAAATTCAATTCCACTATGTGGGTCGGTATCTCTGCCATCGGTAAGTGCATGAATAAAAACATTCTTTACCTTATTTTCAGTAGCAAGCTCACACATTCGAACCAAATGATTAGTATGCGAATGCACGCCACCATCGCCAATTAGTCCTAAAAAATGCAAATTTGAATTATTTTTCTTTGCAAACTCAAAAGCTTTTAAAAGGCTAGCGTTATTATCAATTGTTTTTTCTTTTATTGCTTTATTAATACGAACTAGCTCTTGATAAACAACTCGTCCGGCACCAATATTCAAATGTCCAACTTCAGAATTCCCCATTTGTCCATCGGGCAAACCAACATCTTCGCCACAAGTAAGAAGTTGCGAATGCGGATACTCAGAGTTTAATTTATCAAGATTAGGAGTATTTGCATTATAAATTGCATCGGAATGAGATTTATCGCCAATTCCCCACCCGTCGAGTATAATAAGCAAAACGCGATTAACATCCATAATCAAAATTATTTAAAACAAAGATAGCTTAAAATTATTTTTTAAAAAAATTGCAAATTCGGAAACGATTTTTATTTAAATGCTATCTTTTATTACTATCGACAATAGCTCAGACATAGTTATTCCATAAACTTTAGCCTGTTGAGGAATTATACTTGCTTCGCTCATACCGGGCACGGTATTTATTTCAAGAAAATATGGAATATTATCGCGAATAATATAATCGACACGAACAATACCCTTACAACCAAGTGTATCGTAAACTAATTGCGATAAGCGATGACATTCATTACGAACATTATCAGGAATGCGTGCGGGAGTTATTTCTTCGCTCATTCCAGGTGTATATTTAGCTTCGTAATCGAAAAATTCTTTTTTAGAAACAATTTCAGTTACTGGAAATAATATTGTTTTGTTTTTTGTTTTAACAATGCCATTTGAAACCTCGATACCTTGTATAAACTCTTCGATAATAACCTCTCCATCTTCTTTTAGAGCAAAATCAATAGCAGGTTGAATTTCTTCTACAGTTTTAACTTTTGAAGTTCCACAACTTGAGCCACCATTGTTAGGTTTAATAAAACATGGCAATCCAACTGCTTTTACAATTTCATCTGGAGAAATTTTTTGATTTTTTTTAACCAACAGAGCCTTTGCCATTAACATACCGGTATCGCGAAGTGCTAACTTACAAATATATTTATCGAAAGTTAATGACGAAACCAAAGTGCTACAAGTAGAATGAGGTATTCCAAGCATTTCAAAATAACCCGACATTAAACCATTTTCGCCAGGAGTGCCATGTATAATAATATATGCAAAATCGAATTTAATTTTAGTTTCATTAATAATTACACTAAAATCAGTTTTATTAATTTCTTCTCCGCTTTCATTATTTAAAGTCCACCTACTATCTTTTACATAAATTGGGTAAACATTAAATAATTCTTTATCGAGCCAGTTAGAAACTTGCTTCCCACTTTTTACGGATATTTCAGATTCTGAGGAGTTTCCGCCAAATAAAACTGCAATATTTTTCTTTATCATAAAATTTATTTTTTTGCAAAAAGTAATGCAAATAAATTATTGATTAAAAGAAAAATAAAAAAGATATTAACTTTTAGTTATTAATTTCTTTAATTTGTTATAAAATAAAAAAATTATATTTTGCACTTTGTGATGCAATCAACAATTTCCGACAATCTCTCAAATTTTAAATAATAGAAAGTGTTTTTCCCTTTACGTTTTGATGAAAGTACACCCTTTCCTTTTAATATTCCTAAATGATGCGATGTAGTTGATTGTTCAATGCTTAACAACTCATGTATTTCAGTTACAGTTAAATGTTTACCATCTTCCAATAATCCTAAAATAGCAATTCGCAAAGGGTGAGCAATAGCTTTTAACATTTCCGAAGCTTCGTTAAGTTGCTCAACATTAAGTAGATTTACTTTTGATGCCATGTTTTTTTTATTGTAATATTAATATTTCAATTATATAAATATGTAACAGTATTAAATCTGATATTTATCATGTTTTATTATATTATTAAACATCTTTTACTTACGAAATAAAACGACTATATTTTTTTATAATTTTGTTTAATTTTAAAAAATAAACTATGTTTGATGTAATTCTTTTTTATGATCAATTTAAATGATATAAAAACTCCTGTAAAGGAGGAGTTAAACGAATTTGAAAAATATTTTAATTCGTATATGAAAAGCAATGTTATGTTGCTTAATATTATAACAAAATACGTATTAAAAACAAAAGGAAAACAAATGCGTCCTCTGCTGGTTTTATTATCAGCAAAATTAATTGGAAATATTTCTACATCAACATTTCATGCAGCTTCGTTAATTGAATTAATGCATACAGCAACATTAATTCATGATGATGTTGTTGACGAATCGTACCAACGACGTGGTTTTTGGTCAGTAAACGCTTTATGGCGAAATAAGATTTCGGTGCTAGTGGGCGATTATTTGCTTGCAAAAGGATTATTGCTAGCTGTAGATAATTCGGAATTTGAAATGCTCAGAACAGTTTCAAATGCAGTTAAGGAAATGAGTGAAGGCGAGCTTTTACAAATTGAAAAAGCACGAAAACTTGATATAAACGAAGATTTATATTTCGAAATAATTCGTAAAAAAACTGCAATGTTAATTGCTGCAAGTGCTGTTAGTGGTGCTATTTCGGCTGGTGCAACAAAAGAGCAATCGCAAAAAATGAAAGAATTTGGCGAAGCACTTGGAATTGCCTTTCAAATAAAAGATGATCTTTTCGATTATTCGCAAAATAATAAAACAGGCAAACCTGCTGGAAATGATATTCGTGAGAAAAAAATTACCTTACCACTAATTTATGCACTTAAACAATCAACAAACAGCGAAAAAAAACAAATATTAAAAATTGTAGGCTCTAAAGAACCTAATGCTGTTGCTTTAAAAACTGTTGTAGATTTTGTTAATTTAAAGGGAGGGTTCGAATATGCAGTTAATCGAATGGAAGACTTTAAAAATATTTCACTTGAAATATTAAAAACATTTGAAAAAAATGAGGCCCAATTAGCCCTACAAGAATTCGTTGAATATGCAACAAATCGTAACAAATAACAAACAAATGAATAAAACAGTTTTTTCGGTTATAATTATATTAATTTTTTTTATTTCATTTGGCGTTAAATCGCAGCAATTATTGCCCACTGAAACCAAAGCATTAATGGAAATTTCGGTAACAAATTTCTCGAACAAACCTCAACAAAAAGAAACAATTATTTTTGAAGGTAAAAAATACAAAGCTAAAATATCAGTAACTACAGATTCAAACGGAAAGGGAAAAGTGTTACTTCCAGAAGGCGATACTTACGATGTAAAATATCGCGATTTTATGGAACAGGTTAATTACTCTAAAGTTGAAATACCTACCGAACTTGGAGCTTTTACTTACCAACTTACAATTAAATTTGAACCAGATAAAGTTTATACTTTAAAAAATGTAAATTTTGAAACAGGGAAATCTGCTTTAACAACTAATTCGTATAGTGCCCTTAATGAACTTATTGGCGCGTTAAAAGATAACCCAAGCATGATTATAGAAATTGCAGGACATACCGATAACATTGGTTCAGATGAAACAAATTTAACGCTATCACAAGATAGAGCAAATACAGTTATGAAATATCTTGTATCTAAGGGTATAACATCGAATAGGGTTAGTGCTAAAGGTTATGGAGCACAACAACCAATTGCTTCAAACGACGACGAAGATGGCAGAAAACAAAACAGAAGAACAGAAGTAAGAATTATTAAACAATAACAATATGTTAAAACAATTTTACAAATTTATTAGTCCTAAATTTCAAAATTTATTTTTAGAATATAAAGTCAACTTTAAACCCCGTTACGGACATGGCAAACCACCTCATACCGAACTTTATTCAATAATTAACTCGAACAGAGATGAGTACAAAAACATATTACAGAAATCGCTTGAACTAAAAGAGTATATTTGGCAAATTAAAGACTCAAAAGACGAAACAAATTCTGTGAATCCAACATGGAATAATGGCTTTTTACCTGGATTAGATGTAATAGGCATTTACACAATGTTATCGGAATTTAAACCTAAAAAATATATTGAAATAGGTTCAGGAAATTCAACAAAAGTTGCTTTTAAAGCTAAAAAAGATCAAAATTTAACAACAGAAATAATATCTATTGACCCATATCCACGTGCCGAAATTGATGAGCTTGCAGACAAAATAATCAGAAAACCATTTGAAGATATTGATTATAACATTCTGGACGAACTAAATGAAAACGACATTCTTTTTGTTGACAACTCGCACAGAATATTACCAAATTCCGACTCTATGGTGTTTTATATGGAAATATTACCAAAACTAAAAAAAGGTGTAATTGTTCATATTCACGATATTTATTTGCCTTACGATTATCCACAATTTATGTGCGATAGATTTTACTCCGAACAATACGGAATTGCAATGTTTTTACTTGCTAATTCCTTAAAATATAAACCTATTTTGCCAAATTATTTTATTTCAGAAGACAAAGAACTATCAGAAATTATTTCACCAATTTGGAAGAATAACAATATGAAATATACCGAAAAGCACGGTGGCTCATTTTGGTTAAAAATAGATAAATAAAACTGTTTTTAAGGTTTTATTTATCTTTCTCTAACTTTTTATATGCTAACAAACATTTATTGTGCAATAGTTTTAGCCATACACTATAGCGTTATTAATCTATAGGTTAGGCGTTAAAAACAGGTGTAATCACCTATTAATAAAAAGAACAATTCAGGTGTTTACACTCTTGTAAACGCTTTATGCAATAGTTAATATTGCATAACCGAAAAAAACCTTCTGTATGAAAAAGCTACTTAACCTAATAGTAATTTTGACTATTCTGGTCGAAATTACGCAGTATAAGGCATCAGCTCAAACAATTAAAACCGTTGGCGTTGCTGGTAATTATTCAACATTAAGAAATGCATTTAATGCAATAAATAATGGTTCAATTACTGGAACTATTACCTTACAAATAATAAGTAACATTACCGATGATAATTCTGCTGCCTTAAATACAAATGGTAGCGGTAGTGCTAACTACAGCTCCGTTTTAATATACCCAACAGGCTCTGGGTACACAATAAGTGGAAACACATCAAATCCATTAATTGACCTAAATGGAGCCGATAATGTAACTATTGATGGTCGAGTAAATGCAAGCGGAAATACAAACGACCTGATAATTACAAACACCAGGGCATCTACTTCAGCTTCAGCCGTACGTTTTAGAAACTCAGCTAAAAATAACACCATTAAATATTGTACCATTAAAGGCTCTAATTCAAGTTCGGGTAACGGAATTATTGTTTTTTCAACTTCTAGTTCTGGCTCTGGAAATGACAATAATTTAATTGATAATAACAATATTACTAGCGATGCTGCTGGTAGACCAGTAAATGCACTTTATTCTGCAGGAACAAGTGGTCGCGAAAACAATAACAATACTATTAGCAACAATAATTTTTACAATTTTTTGTCACTAGGTTATTCTTCACGAGGAATAAATATCAGCACAAACTCCATCGATTATACAATCTCTGGCAATAGTTTTTACGAAACTACAACCATAGTTCCAACAGCCAATAACAATTACAATGTAATTAGTATTTCAACTTCTGTTAGTCATTTGGTTAGTGGAAACTATATTGGAGGAAGTGCACCACAATGTGGTGGTTCTCCATTTACCGTAAATTCAAATTTTGCTCATTATTTCTACGGAATTCAAGTCAGTGGTGGGACAACAACCCCTGTTACCATTGAAAACAATGTGATTCAAAACATTAATTACACGAGTACCAATAGCAACCCTTGGGATGGAATATATATTGCAAGTGGTGTTAAAAATGTGAATGTTACAGGAAACACAATTGGTTCAGAAACAGGAACAAGTTCTATTGTTATTAACACACCCAATGCATCTGCAACGGCAACTATAAGCGGAAGTAAAGTTACTGCAATTAACCTCATTGGCGGAGGTAGTGGCTTTACAGCTTCCCCAACAATAACATTTTCAACTTCTGGTAGTTCAACTGCCGCAACTGCTACTGCAATAATAAGTGGAGGTGTTGTTACTGGTTACACTATTACAAGTGGTGGTTGGGGATATACTTCCAATCCTGCAGTATATTTCAATGGAGCCAATTATTCTACATCGCACGGAATTCGACATTTAAGTACTGGAGTTGTTACTATTTCAAACAATAAAATAGGAGCTATTACCACAGTGAGTAACAATGAATATTCGCATTGTTTAGAACCAATTGTAATAAGTGGTGCCGCACCATCCATCTCAATTACCAATAATTTAATTGGAAGTTTAACGACCGCAAACAGCATACAAGCAAGTTCAAATGCAACACTATCACCCATGAAACAAGATGTGCGAGGTATCTATGTCAATTCATCAGTAACATTATCAACCATCACAGGAAATACCGTTGCAAACCTAACCAATAACTACTTAGGAACTTCTACATCAAAACTCGATGGTATTTGTATAACTGGAGGGTCAAATACGATACAAAACAACATCATTAGAAATTTGTCAACAGGTTCCTCATATATTACAGTAACAGGAATTCAACAAGCGGTTTCTACAGCTGGAACTAATCAAACCCTTACTGGCAATACCATATACAATTTATCAAATACTCACACATCAGCATTTGTAAAAGTTCAAGGTATTCTATTTCAAAGCCCAACTTCAGGTAATAATATAGTTTCAGAAAACTTTGTACATAGTTTATCTTTAACATCCTCAAATGTTTTATCAGAAATAACTGGAATTACCCTTGGAAATGGTGTAAAAACTTGTGCCAATAACATTATTAATTTAGGATCATTAGTAACTACAGATTGCAAAATTTATGGGATTTATGATTATGCCTCAACTAGTGCATCGAATAACAATAGCATATATTTTAACACAGTTTATATTGGAGGAATCGTTTCATCAGGAACAGCATCGACAGGGGCGTTATGGAACTTCAATAATAGTTTTACAAGAAATTACAGAAACAATATTTTAATGAATGCCCGTTCTGGTGGTACAGGAAAACATTATGCAATTAGAATTGCTGGAAATACTAGTTTAACCATTGATTATAACGATTATTATGCCCCTAGTGGTGTTTTGGGTTACATTTCTGGTGCCGACAAAAACACATTGGTAGCATGGCAAACCGCCACAGCTCAAGATATAAATAGTTTAAATATTGATCCTCTATTTTCTGATGCTGGTGATACCAACCCTGCAGATTATTTAATTTCAGCCACTTTAAACGGTATTACAATTTCAGGAATAACGACAGATTATTCAGGAATTAGCAGAGGAGCAACACCAAAAATAGGAGCTTTAGAATGCAATAATTATATTTGGAAAGGCACAACTAGTACCGATTTTGGGACTGCCTCAAATTGGCTTGGAGGCATTGTTCCATTAGCCGATGCAAACATTGAATTTGATGCCAATCCTCTAAATAATTGTATTTTAGACCAAAATAGAGAGGTTGAAAACATTACAATCGCTCAATCAACTTATAAATTAATAACCAATGGTTTTCAACTCAGAATAGGTGGAAATTTAGCTTTTTCAAACGGAGCTCAAATTGATGCAACAGCTGCTGCATCTACTATAGTTTTTGGAGGAAATAATACTCAAAATATTCCTATTGGCTCATTTGTTAATAACACAATCGATTCGTTATCGATAAATAATATAAACGGATTAATATTAAATGGAGATCTAACAATAAATAGTGGCATTGCACTTAATGCTGGTAATTTTACTATTGGTCCAAACACTTTAACATTTAATGGAATTGTTACGGCTATGACTGGAACAGTAACAGGTGGAAGTTCTACTAATATGATTATTGGTGGTACGGGTACAATAATAAATATGCCTTCTTTTGTACTCAATAATTTAACCATAAATAGAGCAAGCGGTGTTAGTTTATATGGAAACTTAAACTTAGTAGGTACGTTAACTTTAACAAATGGCACAATTACCATTAATGCTAATACTTTAACTATCTCTGGAAATTCACCAACAAGAACATCCGGATATATTGATGCTAGCAATACTAGTGCATCATTAGTTTTTACAAACACATCGGCAATTACACTTCCTGCCTCAATTTTTTCTACACCAGTAAATAATCTTACCATTAATGGGGCAGGTGGAATAACTTCAAGCAGTGATTTTTCAATCGATGGAATATTAAATTTACAAACGGCAAATCCATCAGCTATTAAAGGTAGTCTCGACATGGGAACAAACACTCTTTCTATGAGTGCAAGCGCTACAACCGTAGGGATAGGAGATGTAACTGGAATAGTTAAACGTACTTCATTTGTTGCAGCAACTGATTATACTTTCGGAAATCAATTTACAATCATGACAATTGCCGCTAGCGGTGTAATGCCAACTGAAATAAGTTTTAAAATTGAAATTGGTGCGGCTCCATCATGGAAAACAATAGCAGTTCAAAGAACATATGATATTATTCAATCAGGTGGGTCTGGAACAACAGTATCTTTACATCTACATTATCTTGATAATGAACTCCAATCAAATACTGAAAGCAATTTAGTTACTTGGGATTATCATGCTACAATACCAAAAGTTGAAGAACATGGAAAAGCAAATCAAAACACAACAGAAAATTGGGTTTCAATTTCTAATAGAAGTATAACTTATTTTGGAACCTCATTCAACGAACATTTATGGGGTTTATCGAATAAAGAAGCAGCAACATTTGTGTGGCAGGGAACACCTAGTTCGAATTGGAACGATCCAAATAACTGGACTGGCGGAATTGTACCAAGCGACACAAGTAATGTAATAATACCTGATGCAGCATCAACTTTACACGATCCTATTTTACCTATAAGTCCAGCTGCAACGGTTAAAACAATTTCAATAAATAATGGCGGAATACTTGACGGTAATACTAGCACAACTCTTACAATTGTTGGAAGTACTGGGGCCTGGTTTAACATTGGAACATTTAACGCAGGAACTAGTACTGTAAAATTTACCAATGCTAATGCTACAATGGCAGACCCTACAAATTTTTACAATGTTACGATTGCAAATGGTGCAGCTTTAACTCCACAAACAGATAACTTTATGCGAATTTCTGGTGCATTAACTTTAGAAGGAACCGGTATTTTACGTGCGGCTTTATTGCCCAATACTATTGAATTTAACGGAGCCGACCAAACAATAATAAATCCGAATGGCTTAACTACAGGATATTATAATCTTATTTTAAGTGGTAGCGGAACTAAAACTTTACCAGCAACTGCCTTATCAATTGCTGGAGATTTCACTACCTCAGGAACTTCTTCAACTACAGCAATTGCAGAAATTACTGTTGGAGGAAATTTTACGATTGATACCAATGCAACTTTTAATACGGGTGCATTTAATCATTATATTGGCGGTAATTTTGATAACAATGGGATTTTTACTACCTCCTCTGGAAATACAATTACAATGAATGGCAATATAAATCAAATAATATTAGGTTCAAAAGAAACAACATTCGAAAATCTAACAATAAATAACATTAACAATGTTAGTATGGCAGCAAATTTAAATGTAAATAATGTTTTAACACTAACCAATGGAAATTTAAATATAGAATCAATGACATTGGGAATTAATGGGACAGTTAGCAAAACTGCAGGTTTTATTAATACCAACGCGTTGTCATCATTAAATTTTGGTGGAACAAATGCATTTACAATAACCAACGATTTATTTACAAATTCACCATCAATAAACAATTTAACAATTAACAGAACAAATGGTGTAATATCAAATATTGACCTTGCCATAAATGGAATTTTAAATTTACAAAGTGCAAACCCATCAGCTATAAAAGGTAGTCTAGATATGGGAACAAACACTCTTTCTATGGGCGACAATGCAACAACAATAGGTGCTGGTGATGTTACAGGAATTATAAAAAGAACAACAATAAATCCTTTAACAACTTATACTTTTGGGAATCAATATACAAGTGCCTATTTTACTACAGATGGAACACTACCAACCGAAATGAGTGTTAAGGTAAGTATTGGAACTGCTCCAAGTTGGAGAACAGGAGCAATTAATCGTGAATATGAAATTATTCAATCGGGTGGCAGTGGAACAAAAGCTACATTTTACAGTCATTATTTAGACAGCGAATTAAATAGCAATAATGAAAGCGACCTTGCATTATGGGTTGGAATAACGCCAGTAAACTACGAATATGGAAGATCGAATATAAGTATAACTGAAAACTGGGTTGCATTATCAAATATTAACGTTGCTTTCTTTTTAAGTAGTTGGAGTGGATTAAGAAATGTTAGTTTAGACGAATTTGGACCAACAACAACACTCACTTGGAATGGTTCTTTATCAGATTCGTGGACAAGTGTTGAAAATTGGACACCAAATGTAGGCCCATCAGCTACTAGAAATATAATAATTCCAGATGCAGCCTCAACGCCTAATGATCCAACATTACCAAGCGAAACCGAAATAAAAACCTTAACACTTGAAATAGGGAGTGTATTAAATTCTCTTCCTAATGCAAAACTAACCTTAAATGGTGGAACCGGCTGTTGGGTAAACAATGGCGGGACTTTAAACCCAAACACAAGTCAAGTTATTTTCACAAACACAGCAGCTACAATAACTGGCACTACAAATTTCTTTAATTTAACAATTAACAGCGGTAGCACATTGCTTATGCAAAATAACAGCACAATCGGTATTGCTGGATATTTAACTAACAACGGAACATTAAACACATTGCCTGGTGGCACAACCACAGTAGAATTTAATAGTAATTCTATAGCTCAATCAATAGATGGCTTAGCACCATCAACAACTTTCAACAACCTAATATTAAATAATACTTTTTCTTCTGCTGGTTTAACTTTAAACATGCCTATTAACATTGCAAATTCACTTACATTAACTTATGGTAATATTATAACATCAGGCACAAACACACTAAACATGTTAGAAGGCTCTTCTGCAAACAGTGGATCTGCTAATAGTTTTGTTGATGGGCCAATGACTAAAGCAGGAACTACAGCATTTGTTTTTCCAGTTGGTAATGGTACAAAATGGGCAAGAATTGGAATTGGTGCACCAACTGCATCAACAACTTTTACTGCACAATATTTTGCCACAGCACACCCCGACACAACCCTTGCAACATCACCATCACCAGCTCTTGAAGTCATAAGTTCAAAAGAATACTGGCAACTTGATAGGACTTCTGGCACTGGAAATACTCCTGTAACATTGTACTGGGAAAATGCCGCATGGAGCGGAATAGGTGATTGTTCAAATAACTATTTAAGAATTGCACATTTTAATTCCTCAAATTCTAATTGGGAAAACAACAATGAATCTGTAACCACTTCAGGTTCTTGTTCTGGAGCGTCTTCAGGATCAATAACAACTAACACAGAAGTAACTTCTTTTAGCCCATTTACTTTCGGATCTATATTAGCTGGTAGTTCTGTTTTACCTATTGAATTACTTTCTTTTACTGGTAATTACGAAAACAAAAATATAGTTTTAAATTGGGCAACTATTTCTGAAACAAATAACGCATATTTTACATTAGAAAAATCGATTAATACAACTACATTTAATTCCATTGCAAAAGTAGATGGTAAAGGAAATAGTAATACACAAAACAATTATTCACATATCGACACTAACCCATATAATGGAATAAATTACTACCGATTACGACAAACCGATTTTGATGGAAAAAACACAACAAGTAAAATTATTGCTATAAATATTGCGAATCAAAAAACAAACAATTTAAGTTTTGAAATATATCCAAACCCTATTCTTGCTTCAGAAAAGCCAACTATCAAAATCTCTAATTTTAATGCCGAAAAAGAAGTTCTTGTAGTTATGTATAATGTTTTAGGCGAAGAGTTATTTTCAAAAATAATAATTACTGATTATTCTGGCAATTCAATTACTGCTATTGACATTGAAAACAGGCTTTCGGCTGGCACTTATTTAATTAGAGGAACATCTTTAAATCAAACCTATAATAAATATTTAATAATTAAATAAAAAAATAGCCTTGTTTTTATAAGAACAAGGCTATTAAAATTAAAAATATTTTTTACTTATTGAATTACAAAACGCTTATTTATTTGTTGTGTTCCAGCTTGTAAATTAAACAAATACATTCCTTTATTTAAATCAGACAAATTAATAAATCGTTCAAATTTCCCGTTAAATTCTCCTTCGTTTTTTTGAAATACTATTCGTCCGGTTAAATCTAAAATAGTAATGTTTATTTCTGCTAGTGAAATCATGTTAAACGATATTGAAAATTCGCCATTGTTAGGATTTGGAAAAATTGAGAAATCATTTACAAGTATATTTTCATTTATTGCTCCCTCGGTTACAAAAACCGTATCTGAAGTATTAAAACAACCAAACGAATTAGTAACAACTAAAGAATAATAATCGCTCGCTGTAATAGTATATGTGCTATTTGTTGCCAAAGGAATTAATACTCCATTTTGATACCATTGGTATGTTACTCCTGTTAAGTAACAAGTCATTGTATTTGCCGCAATGCCAAAAGTAGGTTTTGGTGGATTTTCAATAAAATTAATGCTAATAGGTTGCGATGAAGATGAGCAACCATA
>JAVHRJ010000493.1:0-11713 GCA_036171595.1 Bacteroidales bacterium | reverse complement strand
TTTATTATTTGTGTTCCAATCGTATAACTTCCACTTACACCACCACCATTAAAGTTAAATGTGCCAGTTGCGGTAGGAGTAATTGTAAAAATACCTAAATTATCGTTTGCACTTACAGCGTCAATATCCCAAAACTGCATCGTATAAGTTCCATTTTGTAATTGTAAATTTAAATTATTCCACGAGCCAGTCATAGAATTTGAAACTTCAGATGAAGTATAAATAACCGAAGAAGTATTATCTCTCAATTCAAAAACCAAATCGGGCGATCCAGTACAACCAAAAAGGTTTGGTTCATCAACATCTCCACACCAATTAGTGTTTGATCCAACATCAAAAGATACATCGTTTAAAGTAAACGCTAACATATTTGTTGTTTGTGAAACAACATAAGTTCCTGCAGTTGAATATGTTTGCGATGGAGGATTTTCTAGCGTACTCGTTGTTCCATTACCAAAATCCCATGAATAAGTAAATAAAGGACTTCCACCACTTGCAACCACTGGGCTAAAACTTGTTGTATGAGGCGAGCAACCTTGTGCGCTAGAAATTGTAAATGCAGAATTTCCTGAAGGATTTTGATTTATTATCAAAATCATTGTTGATGATTCATTTTCGGTTGTAACACTACCTATTGTTTGTGGTGTAACTGTAACTTGAAAAAAGATTGTAACATTATACACACCAGGAAACAATGGCGTTCCACAAACCTTTGCACAACCATGTTCATTTCCTACTGATGGGTGATATTTATTATCGCTACTATTTGTTTGCCAATTTAATCCACTGGGTAATCCTACAACATTATTAATAACTAATTCATCTAAATGCACATTTTGAGTAATAGGAGAAGTTACTTCAAAAGTTTCTGGCATGTAAAATGTTATGTCATTATCGTATGGCTGACCAGCAGTGCCATTTTGTAAAGTGTCATAAGGACAAGTTGTTGGAAATGCAGGTGTAATTACACAAGAAGTATTAACAGCACATCCTGGACATTGTGCAAATAAATTGTTTTGAAAAACAAATAATAAAGAGAATAATGAAAGCGTTAAGTAAAAATTTTTCATGTTTTTTTGATTTTAACTTTATAAAATAAATTTACATATAAACACATTTTATAAAGCAAATATATAACTATTTTAGTTTTAACAAAAAATAATTAAATAAATCTTAAAAAATCAAATAATGTTTTTCTATAAAAACAATTATAAATACAACTATTTTTATGGCTTTAACCATTTATCGAGCCATGCAAAAAATTCGCGCTGCCATAAAATACTGTTTTGAGGCTTTAACACAAAATGCGACTCGTTTGGAAAAAATAAAAGTTTACTTGGTATTCCGCGTAATTGTGCCGAATTAAAAGCTTGAAGGCTTTCGGTATATGGAATTCGAAAATCGTAACCACCAGAAATTATCAATATTGGAGTATCCCAATTTTGAACAAATTTATGTGGGCTATTTGCATAAGTATTTTGTGCTACTTTATTGTTTTTATCCCAATATGGACCGCCTAAATCGTGATTTGTAAAAAATTCTTCTTCGGTTTCGGCATACTGACTCTCTAAATTAAACATCCCACAATGAGCAATAAATGCTTTAAATCTTTTTTCGTGATGACCAGCTAACCAATAAACCGAAAAACCTCCATAGCTAGCACCAACACAACCAATATTATTCGCATCAATGTATTTCTCTTTTTTAGCTTCGTCAATTGCCGAAAAATAATCTTTCATATTTTGACCAGCATAATCGCCCGAAATTTGTGCATTCCATTCCTGTCCAAACGATGGAACTCCCCTTCTGTTTGGAGCAATAATTATATATTCGTTAGCAGCCATTATTTGAAAATTCCACCTGTAGCTAAAAAACTGACTTACTGTGCTTTGTGGTCCTCCCTGACAATACAATAAAGCTGGATATTTTTTAGTAGAATCAAAATCAGGGGGATAAATGTACCATACAAGCATTTGTTTATTGTCGGTTGTTTTAATCCATTTTGCAACAGATTCACCCATCTTAACCTTATCGTAAATATTTTTATTTGTGAAAGTTATTTGAGTCTCTTTTCCATCAGATAGATTAATATTAAAAAGCTCAGTTGCCATAGCCATTGACATTTTTGAGCCAATAAGTGTATTGTTATTCAAATTTATTTCGGTATAATCGTGTTTCCCATTCGTTAATTGTACTATAGACAAGCCATCTGAAGTGAAATCTGCTTTACCATTTTTAAGTAATGCAGCAAACTTCGATTCAACATTAACAGAATAAATTTGCTCTGTGGCTCTAATTCCACTAATAAAATATATTTTTTTACTGTCAACAGACCATTGAAAACTTGATGCATTTTGATCAAAATTTTCGGTTACATCAACTTTCTGCTTATTTGATAAGTCCATAACAAATAACCTTTGTTTGTCCGATTCATAACCTGCTGTAGCCATGCTTTGCCAAGCAATGTATTTATTATCGTGTGAAAAAACAGGTAATTTGTCATAACCAACCATTCCTTTTGTGATATTTTCTGTGCTATTTGTTTCAACATTATACAAATAAATATCACTATTTGTGCTAATTGAATATTCGTTAGGAGTCATTTTTTTGCAAGTATATGCAATATATTTACCATTTGCACTCCAGCTAATTTCTTTAGAATCAAAATAAGGCGACAGTGGCGAATCGTAAGTTTCGCCTTCCATTATATCTTTACCAGTTAAAATTTTACCGTCTTTTATTTCTGCATAAAAAACATGGCTAAAACTTCCATCATCCCAAGAATTCCAATGGCGATACATTAAATTTTCTGCAATTACAACATCTGTTTTTGGCAAATCGGGAAATATTTCTTGTGGGGTTTTGTTTATTTTAACATCTTTGCAATAAAGTACTTTTGTTCCATCGGGCGAATATTCGAAACTATTTATTCCACCATCAATTTCAGAAACTTTAATTTGCTCGCTGCCATCAGCATTCATTTGCCATATTTGTGCCGATTCTCCTTCAGTTGCAATAAAACCAATTTTTTTACCATCAGGACTCCAACGAGGATTAGATTCTGGACCAACAAAATTAGTTAATTGCTTTGGAGTTCCTCCATCAACAGAAACTGAAAATATATCGGTGTAACCCTTATTTTCAGTAATAGAATGACGCGTAACTGTATAAACAATTGTTTTTTGATTTGGCGATAAACTAAATTCGCCAATGCGACCAAATTTCCATAAAAGTTCAGGTGTAACCTTTGTTTCAATAATTGGCTGGTTTGCTAACGAATCCATTTTAGATAAAGATGTCTGATTTATTGCATCGTTTTTCACGTTGTTATCTACACATGAATTTATTAATAATGCTAAAGAAATTATTACAACGAAATTTATTTTACTCATAATTTTATTTATTATTTTTTATCCAATCTATTCAACCCATCAACAGCAAGTTGAAAATTAGGAATTATTGTTTTTGCTTGTTCGTAAAACTCAATTGCTTTTATTTTATTTTTAAGTTGTTCGTAACAATATCCCTTATTGTACACTGCCTCAACATAATCGGCTTTTAAAGCTAAAGTAGAGTCGAAAAATAAAATGGCTTTTTTATAATCTTCTAAATAAACCATGTTAATGTATCCTTGATTAAAATATGCAGAAATATATGATTTATCGATATTGTGAATAATGTTTTGATATTCTGCTAAGGCTTCTTGCAATTTGTTATTTTCTTGATAAAACATTGCCAAATTATAATATGCTTGTGCATCTTTAGGGTTAAGGCGTATAGCAGTTTTATAATATTGAATAGTAATGCTATCTTTAAGTTCGGCATTTATTAAACCAAGCATCATAAAAGCGTCGTAGTATTCTGGATTATTTTCAGTAGCTTTCTGAAAATTTAAAATTGCAGCTTTATTCTCCTTTTTTTCGCGATGTAACATTCCTCTTATAAAAAACATTTCAGCATTATTAGGATTTGCTCCAACAGCCAAATCGAGATACTCATTTGCCTTTTTATAATCTTTAACATAAAAATAAATTGTTGCGATTTTAACCAGCACCTTATCATTATTAGGGTTTATACGATTACATTTTTCTAAAATATTTTTCGCTTCTTCTGATTGGCCTTTTGTTAAATACATTTCGCTTAACTTAATAAAATTTATTGGTTTAAGCGAATCTAAGCGTGTAGAAATAATGGCATCATTGATAGCACTATCAATTTGCATTTTATTATAATAAATTTCAGCACGACGAAAAAAGAGCTCTGCGTTTCTAGGATTTTTTCTTATTTCGCTGGTTATCTGTTGAATACTTAACGAGTCGAGTGGTTTATTTAATATTGCTTCAACAGAAGAATTGTTAGAACCACAACTCAAAAAAATTACTATAACAAATACAAAGCTTAATACTTTTATCATTAATAATTATGCTTTTTCTAATTGAACTGCTGTAAGTTTTTCTTTAATTTTTGTTGCTAATTCTTCGCAAAGCTCAACGTTATCTGTAAGAATTTGTTTAACAGAATCGCGTCCTTGTCCAAGTTTTGTTTCACCATAAGAAAACCATGAACCACTCTTTTTTATAATGTTATTGTCAACAGCTAAATCAATAATTTCACCAATTCTTGAAATACCTTCACCAAATATCATATCAAATTCTGCTTTTCTAAAAGGTGGAGCCATTTTATTTTTAACTACTTTAACCCTTACCCTACTACCAAAAGCCTCTTCGCCCTCTTTAAGTTGTGAAATTCTTCGAATATCTAAACGAACTGATGAGTAAAATTTAAGTGCATTACCGCCAGTTGTAGTTTCAGGACTACCAAACATAACTCCAATTTTATCGCGAAGCTGATTAATAAAAATACAACAAGTATTTGTTCTACTAATATTACCTGTAAGCTTACGCAATGCTTGCGACATTAATCGAGCTTGTAAGCCCATTTTTGAATCGCCCATTTCTCCTTCAATTTCAGATTTTGGTGTAAGTGCTGCAACCGAGTCAATAACAATAATATCTATTGCTCCCGAACGAATAAGATTATCGGTAATTTCTAATGCTTGCTCTCCGTTATCTGGTTGCGAAATATAAAGATTTTCAACATCAACGCCGAGTTTTTCGGCATAAGTACGGTCAAAAGCATGCTCTGCATCAATATATGCAGCAATTCCGCCAGCTTTTTGTGCTTCGGCAATTGCATGTATCGCCAAAGTGGTTTTACCTGATGATTCTGGTCCGTATATTTCAACTACTCTACCACGAGGAAAACCACCAATACCAAGGGCTATATCTAATGAAATTGACCCAGACGATATAGTTGCAACGTCAACTACAGTTTTATCGCCCATTTTCATTATTGTTCCCTTACCGTAATCTTTTTCTATTTTGTCTAATGTTACTTGTAATGCTTTTAATTTTTCTTTTAGCATTGCTTGGTCTTTTTGTTCTTTTTTTTCCATAATATTATTTTATTTATTTTTCTATAATCTGCGAAGTATGCTCTCCTGTTTTTACTTTATCAATAATTTTTTCGATTACTCCTTTTTCTGATATCACAAATGTTGTTCTTTTAATTCCCATATATGATTTTCCATACATTTTTTTTTCGCCCCAAACACCATATAAATTTGCAATTTTTTTATCAACATCGGCAATTAAATTAAAAGGTAACGAATATTTATTTATAAAATTTCGATGCGATTTTTCATTATCTGGACTTACGCCAATTACATGATAACCATATTTCTGAATATTGTTATAATTATCACGCAAATTACATGCTTCTGCTGTACAACCCGAAGTGTTATCTTTTGGATAAAAATATAATACTACTTTTTTCCCCAAGAAATCTTTTAATAAAACTTCTTTCCCATTTGCATCAACTCCTTTAAATTGTGGAGCTAACATTCCTTCTTTTAATTCTGACATAACATATTTTTAATTTTCAAATTTAATGTTTTTTGATTAAAATAACAATTAATTTAATAACAAAGCAACCCTTGATTTTTAATTTTATAATATTGTAAAATTTAAATCTTATAAGTTAACTTCTAAAAAACACAATTTTCATCATGCTAAACTTAACGAAGCAAAGTGTTCTATAAAAAAGAAAATAATTTATTTCGGCGCTATTTATCTAAAAATAAACGCAATTCATCAAAAATTTATTTTATTTTAGGTTAACTATTGTTATTTATAAATAATTATCAGACCTTTGCAGGCTAAAAAAAATCAAAAAAACTTTTTATAAGTATCTAATTTTTAAACAATAATAAATTTATGCCATTAAACAAATTACGCAACATTGGAATTGCTGCTCACATTGATGCTGGAAAAACAACTGTATCTGAAAGAATATTATTTTACACAGGTGTAACTCGTAAAATTGGTGAAGTTCATGATGGACAAGCAACAATGGACTTTATGAAACAAGAACAAGAGCGAGGAATTACAATTGCCTCAGCAGCAATATCTTGCAATTGGAAAGATTGTAACATTAACTTAATTGATACCCCTGGACATATCGATTTTACAATGGAAGTTGAACGTTCGCTTAGAGTAATTGATGGCATGATTGCAGTTTTTTGCTCTATTGGTGGCGTTGAACCACAAACTGAAACAGTTTGGAATCAGGCCGACAGATATAAAGTTCCACGTATTGCTTTTGTAAATAAAATGGACCGCAGTGGAGCCGATTTTGGTGAAGTAGTATCAATGATGAATAATTATTTAGATGCTAATGCTACTCCATTTCAATTACCTATTGGCGCCGAAGAAAATTTTAGCGGAATTATTGATGTAGTTGAACAAAAAGCATATACATTTCAAGATATTACAGCAATTGAAATGGAAATTCCCGCCGATTATAAAGAAGCTGCAATTAATGCAAGAAATGAAATAGTTGAAAAACTTGCAGATTTTAATGATGAAGTAATGACATTATTTCTTGACGAAAAACCTGTTCCATCTGAATTGTTAAAACATGCAGCTCGTGAAGCTGTTATTAAGCTTCTAATTACTCCTGTATTTTGTGGCGCTGCATATAAAAACAAAGGTGTTCAACTTTTATTAGATGCTGTTATTGATTATTTACCTTCACCTATTGACAAAGGTGCAATTGTTGGTACTGATGTTGACGATTTAGAAAAGGTTCAAAAACGTGCACCATCAGCAAAAGAGCCATTTTCAGCCCTTGCTTTTAAAATTATTAACGACCCGTTTGTAGGTCAACAAACTTTTATACGTATTTATTCTGGAACTTTAAAAAGTGGAATGCCAGTTTTAAATTCAACAAGACGTAAACAAGAAAGAATAGGTAGAATTTTAAAAATTCAAGCAAAAGAACGTCTCGATATAACTGAAGCTGGCCCTGGTGATATTGTTGCTTTAATTGGACTTAAATTAACAAAAACAGGCGACACGCTTTGTGATGTTGATCAAGCATTATTACTCGAAAAAATTCATGTTACCCCACCTGTTATTGAGTTAAAAATAACTCCTGCTGTTAGAAAAGATCAAGAGAAATTAGGCGAAGCTTTACGTAAACTTGCAAATGAAGACCCTTCATTTACAATTCGTTTTGATGAAGAAACTGCCGAAACTATTATTGCTGGAATGGGAGAACTTCACCTTGAAATTATTGTTGATAGGCTAAAACATGAATTTAAAGTTGATGTAAATATAGATGAACCTTCTGTTTCATTTAGAGAAACTATAACATTAGAACAAGAATGCGATTACAAACTAGCTAAACAAACTGGTGGTAAAGGTCAATTTGCTAATGTTAAGTTACGAATTGAACCAAATCCAGGCAAAGGATATGAATTTGTAGATAAAATTAAAGGTGGTGCTATACCTGCCGAATACGTCATTTCTGTAAATAAAGGTATTCAAAAAACAATTTCAGATGGTGTTTTAGCTGGATTCCCAGTTGTTGATGTAAAGGTTGTTTTACTTGACGGTTCTTTCCATCCTGTTGACTCATCTGATATGGCATTTAGAACTTGTGCATCAATTTGTTTTAAACAAGGCTTTATGAAAGCACACCCAACTCTTTTAGAGCCAATGATGAAAATTGAGGTTAATACTCCCGACGAATATATTGGCGACATTGTAGGTAATCTTAATCGCCGTCGTGGTACTATTGAATCGATGAGAAGGTATCGTAAAGGCTCACAGAAATTAAACGGACTTGTTCCTTTAATGGAAATGTTTGGGTATGCTTCGTTATTAAGAAATATTTCGAGCGGAAGAGCAAGCTACTCAATGGAGTTTTTAAAATATTGGCCTGCAAGTGCATCTATTCAAGAACTAGCTCTTAAGAAAATTGCTGAAAAGAAAGCTTTAGAACAAAAATAACAATTTGCAAAACACCACATATTTTTTGTGGTGTTTTTTTTTAATTTAAAAAGTTTAAATTTATCTTTGCTTATTAATAAAAATCAACAAATATGATTGAATTAATATTTGCAACTAACAATTTGCACAAAATAAACGAAGTACAACATATTATTGGCAATAAATTTAAAATTATAAGTTTAGCTGATTGCAATTTCGTTAGCGAAATACCCGAAAATCAAAACACACTCCAAGGTAATGCATTAGAAAAGGCGACTTTTATATATAACAATTTACACTGTAATTGTTTTGCCGACGATACAGGATTAGAAGTTGAAGCGTTAAACGGTGAGCCAGGTGTTTTTTCTGCAAGGTACGCAGGTAATAATTGCAATTCAGAAGCAAACATTGAAAAGCTATTAAAAAAACTCGAAGGTGAAAAAAATAGAAATGCTCAATTTAGAACTGTTATTGCCTTAATAATTAACAATAAGCAATATTTTTTTGAAGGTATTATAAAAGGTCAAATTATTGAACAAAAAAAAGGAATAACTGGTTTTGGATACGATTCGATATTTTTACCTGTTGGATTAGATAAAACGTTTGCACAAATTCATGTATGCGAAAAAAATAATATTAGCCACAGAGCTATTGCTGTTCAAAAACTTGCAAATTTTTTAAAAAAAGAAATTTTTTAAGCCCAAATTTTAATTATTTTGCAAAAATAATTAAAACAAATGCCTAATATTTTATACATTGTCCCACATCGCTTAAATCGCTCACCTGGTCAGCGTTTTAGATGCGAACAATATATAAATGCCCTAAAAGAAATTGGATTCGATATAACATATTCGAATATAATTTCGGAAAAAGACGACAAAGTTTTTTACGCACGAGGCAATTATCATAAAAAAGCGATTATTTTAATTAAAAGTTTTTTTAAACGTTTAAGCGATGTGCGAAAAGCTAAAAATTACGATATAATTTTTATTTATCGCGAAGCATTTATGCTGGGTACAACATTATTCGAAAGAATGTTACGAGCCAGAAAAGCATTAATTGTTTTCGATTTTGACGATGCTATTTGGATTAACGATACTTCCGAAGGAAATGCCAACCTCAATTGGTTAAAAAAACCCTCAAAAACCTCATCAATAATTAAAATTGCCGATTTAATTTTAGCAGGCAACACTTATTTAGCTAATTATGCTAAATCTTTTAATCCACGTATTGAAATAATGCCTACAACAATCGACACCAATTATCACAAAAGAAAAAATGAAATAAAAGAAAAGTCAACAATTTGCATTGGCTGGACAGGAACCTCAACAACTCTTAAGCATTTCGAAACAATTATACCAGCACTAAAAATTATAAAATCGAAATATGGTGATAAAATTTTATTTAAAATTATTGTGAATTTCCCCTACAATTTACTTGAATTAAATATTAAAGCCACAAAATGGTCGCTCGAAAATGAAATTAACGATTTACAAGAAATTGATATAGGCATTATGCCCTTACCTAACGACGAATGGTCGAAAGGGAAATGTGGTTTTAAAGGGTTGCAATACATGGCATTAGAAATTCCAACTATAATGTCGCCAGTTGGAGTAAATTCTGAAATAATAATTAATGGCGAAAACGGATTTTTAGCTTCAACCGAAGAAGAGTGGATTGAAAAGCTATCACTATTAATTGAAGATGAAAATTTAAGATTATTACTTGGAAAAAATGGAAGAAAAACCGTAGAAGAAAAATACAGTGTTAATGCCTTTAAAAAACAATATGTACAATATTTTGAAAATTTACTCGAAATTAAAGGGAAAGAATAATAAATTAATTTTAAAAACAGTATCTCCTTTAAGTGTGTAAACTTATATCAGGATTAATTAATTAAACTGTAAACTTTTTTATGACTAGTCATATTTTTCAAATAGTTTTTGAATTATAGTAGTTGGCTATATTCATACAATAAATGGTTTTATAAATGATATTCTGCAAATTTAACAGCAGAGAACGACAAAGTATGACATTTTGCTTACATTTATTTAACTTATATTTTAAATGGGTAGGGGAATATTTAGTTAATTTTCTAATATAGATTTTAAGGTACTCAAAATTTGAATGTCTTGTATAAAAGAGTTCGAAAATATGTTCGTAGACTCCACAAAAATTTCTAAATTTTATATTTGTTAAATATTTCTATTCTTATTGGGCAACGACAAACTTGGCAATTTCCATAAGCAATTTGGTAATTACACCCAATTTGTTCTTTGCAAACAAGAAAAAGAACCGAATCACAAATGCACCTCTCGGCTTTACAATAAATAAAATCTTTTTCTTTCAAACATTTGTGCTCTTTTGAGCAATTTGTAGCCTTTTTTATTATATTTTCATCTATTTCCATTTTAATAGATTGTCATTAAATATAACAAATGTAAATATTTATTTATTTACTTTTTATAATTAGTTGATGCTTTTTGACATGATTTTGCATGAATATTATCACAATATTTAAAGTACCCATTTAATAAAAAAAATATTGCAACTTTGTAATAAAATTAATTACATGAAAACAGTATTAATAACAGGTTGCTCATCGGGAATAGGTAAGGAAACTGCAATTTATTTTGCAAAAAAAAGGTGGAATGTTTTAGCAACAATGCGAAATATAAGCTCTGTTGAGTTTGGCGAGTTTGAAAATATCAAAAAAACAGTACTTGATGTAAATGATAATGAAACTATTTCTATTGCTATTGATTTTGCAATTAAAAATTTTGGTGCAATTGATGTTGTTGTAAACAACGCGGGATATGCCGCTGCTGGTGCATTTGAGTGTGCATCGCAAGAGCAAATTAAAAAACAATTCGACGTAAATGTTTTTGGTTTGATGAATGTTACAAAAGCAATTTTACCTTATTTTCGCCTAAGAAAACAAGGAATAATAATTAATATTGCATCGGTAGCTGGGCATATTGCCTTCCCAACTTTTAGCTTATATAATTCTACAAAATTTGCCGTTGAGGGTTTTAGTGAAGCATTACAATATGAATTAAACCAGTTTAATGTTAAGGTTAAAATTGTTGAACCCGGACCAATAAAAACCGATTTTTATGGCCGTTCAATGGACATGCTTGAAAATTCGCAAATTGCAGATTACAATAATTTTATTGAACCCGCTTTAAAAAAAATAAACAATTCTGGTAATGCTGGTTTGTTACCTATTACGGTTGCCAAAGTTATTTTTAAAGCAGCAAATTCAAAATGTAACAAAATGCATTATCCTGTAGGCATTCAAGCTAAAGCAATGCTATTATTTAAAAAAATTATTCCCGATTGTGTGTTTAGGCGAATTGTTAAAATATATATGACTAAGT
>JAVHRJ010000492.1:0-10825 GCA_036171595.1 Bacteroidales bacterium | reverse complement strand
TGCGTTCTTTGCGACTTTGCGTGACAACTTTTATGTCTGCTGTGTAGTTACTTTAATTTTAATTTGCCAGCTTGTTTGGTAAAATTTATTATTTTCTCAATGTTACGAATATTAAACTCGTCAATAAGCCGATTAACCGGAAAGCCAATATAATATCGTAAAGCATTGTTATATATCTCATTATTGTTTATATCCTGTTCGCAAATTTTTAATGAATTTTCAAAAAATAAGGCAAATTCCTGTTTCTCTGTTTCATTAAATGAGTTATTTGTTTTCAGATATTCATTTACCTGCAATATTAATAGAGCTAATAATTTTTGTGTGTTGTAGTTGTTTAAATCGGGATATTGTTCTTCTCTTTTAATTGCTTCATTTTGCCATTTAACTATTTGTTCAATTAGATTATTATAACATTTGTTATTTTCTTTTTGAATTTGTGTTTTATTCTCGAATTGAAATGAGCTTAAATAATTTAAAATTTCACTTAATTTTTGTGAACTTAAATTCCACAAAGAACTATATGGCGGAAATATTACGGAATTAAAAAACAAACTGATATTTTGCTTATTAATAAAATTGAATATTTCCGGTAGTTCTTTCCAATTTTGTTGTATTGGACAAATTCTTACCGACAAAAATGTTTTATTCTGTTGTGCATATTGTTTGTAATATTCAAGATTTGTTATTAAATTTTCGAATCGTGCATTTTTTCTGATGTATTCGTAATTCTGTTTATTCACTGAGTCGAGCGATAGTGTTATATTAAACTTTAATTTTTCTAAAATGTTTTTTACTCGACTATTTAATGTTGAACCATTGGTAGTTACAGAAATAACAACATTAGGATTTATTTCATAAATTTTCTCCCAAATATCATAATATTGGTTAATAATAAATGATTCGCCTCCGCTAAATGATGCTTCGAATAAATGAGGTATAAATGGTTCAAGTTGTTTTATGAAATTATCACCGTAAGGATTATTATATGGATGTTTTAACTCCCTGTTTTGCCTTACAGTTATCGAATACTCACCATTGCACATTATACATTCTAAATTGCAAATGTTACTAATTTGAAAATCCATGGAAACAGGATATTTCGATTTTTTTAACGAAAGGTAATCGTACCTCCATGCTCCAGCAGAATAAAAATTTCTTGATTTAATGTTTTTTTTACATTCTTCACAGCCGCATGTAAAGTCATTGTTAATAATATGTTCACGTAAAATTTTTAATTTTTTCCCAAACCAAATTTCATTTATACTGTTTTCTGGATAATGCCCTAATAAATATTGTTTGTTATGCCAGCATGCCATAATATCACCGGCAAAAAAGAAAGTTAACGATTTAAAAGGAGCATAACATAGCTTTTTCGTTTTGTGAACACGGAATTTATTGTATTCATCAACAATCTTTTTTTCAATAGAATTGTATTTATTTTTATTGGGCAATATGGACTTCCAGAATTTCATTTTTTGCAATTTATAATGAATAAACAATATGAAGAATTATGTCAGGCATTTTTATTTAGTAATGCGATAAAGTTATTTGTTTTCAATTATAAATAATAAGATTAATTTCTCGATTTGAATGTTGATAAAGAGTTTAGATAATTTTTATCTAATTGTAATCCTATTATTTTCTTAAACAGTATAGCTTCTATGGGAAACTTCATGAAGTTTAATTTAATTCTTAAAAAAATAACAGGATACAAAACCATGTTTAAAATAAAAATGAATAACCTTAATCTTAATGGAAATTTCATAAAAAAATAAGGATTAGCAAAGGGAAGATAAAAATTAATGAAATTATCAAGTTGTTTATGGTAATCGCTCTTATACCAAGGTGCTGTAAATTTTTTAGCAAAAAAATCAATTAATTCATTTGTAGAGTCGGGATATTTAAATCCCCGTTCAGCACATAGCTCAAATATTTCTGTTTTTGGAATAGGTTTAAATAAATTAATATTTACATCTAAATCACGGTCAATAAGCTTTGCTCTTCCTATTAAATGAAGTGTCATTTTAAAATCTTTATCCGGGTTTAGGGGAAAACAAACCATAGTAAAATACCTTATATGAATATGGTGTTTTTTTAACCTTTTAACGATTTCTAAATTGTTTTTTACAGAGGTTTTTTTATTGATTAAATCAAGCACTTCCTGGTCGCCTGATTCTGCACCAATTTTAATTTTTTTACAGCCCGACTTATATATAATATTTATGTCTTCGTCAGAAAAAATTTTTAAAAATGAATTTGGGTTTGCATTTGCTTCCCATCCAATATTCAAATCCGATTCAATAAGTGCGTAACAAAGTTCAAGTATGAATTTTTTATTTGCAAAAAAATTATCATCGCTGAAAGAAACGTAGGATATGCTGAACTTAGATTTAAAGTTTTTTAAATCGTAAATTATTTCACAAACCTCTTTTGCATACCACTTTCTGCCAAAAATATATACTAAATTACAAAATGCACAATTGTGCGGACAACCTAAAGTAGCAATATAATCTATTCCTCTGTTTCCGATTTCAACTATTCCATTATAGTTTATAAGTGCGTTTATTTCAATTAAGTCGAAATTAATTTTTGGAAATTCAATGGGATTAGTGAGTTTTGAAACTAAGTTTATTTTTATTTCATTATTTATTTTATAACCAATTCCATTAATATCAGTTACACTTTCTTGTTTTAACAAATGTTCGGTAAACATACGGAATGGAATTTCGCCTTGCCCGATACATATATAATCCACATAATCTTCTTTCAGAATCATTTCCGGAAAGACAGTGGGAAACCATCCTCCCCAAATAATTGGAGATGACGAAAGAGATTTTATTTTTTTTGAGAACTTTATTGCACCTGTTATTTGGTATCCAACCATTGAACTAACTCCGGCAAATAATAAACTTTCAGCATTTTCTTCGATAATTTTACCATAATCTTTATTTAATCTTTCATCGAGCAAAATGATTTTAATATCAAGGTGCCGAATCATTCTTTCGAGATATAGTAAGGCGTAAGGAATATTTGAAGCAACATTCTGGGATTCAAGAAGTGGGAAGAATAATATTACTGTTTTTTTCATCTGTTTATATTTTTTTAGACGCTGATTAACGCTGATTATTTATGATTTTTTGTTACTGTTCGGGTATTCGTCATGGCGGGCTTGACCCGCCATCTCATTAATTAAGGACAAAAAAATGTAGAATATAGAATGAAGAAAATCCAATGTAGAACTAAAGAATCTCGCTTTAACGGGACTACATTGAAAATTCTACATTTAACTTCTAATATAGTAACCCTGAATAGTAACGATTTTTTTATCATAATAATCATAACAAATCTGCGTCTGATTTTTTTTAATCCGTTTTTAATTTCATGCTATTTAGTGTCTGTCCGTAATATCAGTGTCTGTTTCATAAAGTTCGAATTCAAGGCATTCGAAGTTTTTAATAATCAGGAGTTTACTGATGTAAATGACTGATTTTAAAAACGAGAATAACACAGAAGTCGGACTTTATGGACAGACACTATTTAATACCCACAAATTTACAATAATTCAGGTTGATAATTTATTTTTCTCAAAATAATAAAAGGCAATTACCTGATAATGTCATTATTTATTACCATATTTTAACAATTACGTCGAACTTACATTATTTATTGATATTTACTAAATTTGAGGCAATAATTTTGCTATGAAATAAAAAAAATAACTAACTACACTGATTTTTATGGTTTTTTAATTCATTTTTTATTTTATATTTGCAAAAAATTATGAAAAAAACGATTATCCATATCGGTTATCCAAAAACAGCAACCACATGGTTAATTAGTCACTTTTACCCAAAAGTTAATAATGCGACAGTAATTTATTATGATGATATTTTATTTGATATTACAGAAGGGAAAAAATATTTTAATATTAATTCTGATAAACTACAGAATTCAAAAGAATTACAGATTATCGCTACACATATTTTTACAGGTCTTGTGAATGGAAATTGGAAAAATGGTGAATACAGACCCTTTTTTCTAAAACATTTAAAAAACTTATTTCCTGATGCAACTATAATTGTTTTTATCAGGAATCAGCTTGATTTTATACCATCACTTTATTCCAGCTATCTGAAACGCGGTTGCACTTTTAAAATTGACAAACTTTTTAATTCGGATATTGTAACAAATGGCAGCACAATTAATTTTGAGTTTTTAAACTATTACAAATTGATTCAACTCTATCAGGAACAGTTTGGAAAAAGTAATGTCCACGTTTTTGTATATGAAGAATTTCTGGAAAACAACAGGTTCTTTTTGCAAATTTATATCAAGCGCTTTGGATTTGATATTGATATAAACGATTTGTCATTTGCAAAATCAAACGAAAAACTCCGTTCCGGGTTGGCTTCTTTTGTTAGGCATACAAATATGCTTATTTCACAAGGTCCACAGCCCAAAAATAATATTATTAATTTGCCGTGGATTTATACTCTAATAAATAGTCGGATTGATAAACTTAACAAATATCCGGTCTGGGGGAAAAAGATTAATCGTGATAAATTGCTGGGAGAAAAACTGACTTCTGAAATCAGTGAATATTATAAAGAATCGAATAAACAACTTATAGACAATTTTGGTGTTAAATTAATTCAAAAATATGGATATGCAATCTGAATAAATAACAAAACTCAATTTTACTTTATATGAATAAAAAAGCTATTATACTGTTTTTTCCGGCTGGCTATCCCGAAGGTTATGACCCTGGCTACCCATGGTTCTTTCTTTACCTTGAAAGAATGATAAGGCATCTTGATGTTGAACTTATTCTCGTTGATGAACGATTAAATAAAGATTATACTGATATTATTCGTAAAACCGGAGAAAGGTTGCTTTTTGCAGGTGTGAGTGCCATTTTGGGATATCAGATAGTAGGTGGCGTTAAATTTTCAGAAACTGTAAAATCCATTACAGATGCACCAGTAATTTGGGGAGGATGGTTTCCGACTATCTTTCCTGAAATGATTTTAAAAGATGGTTATGCTGATTACATCTGTTATGGACAAGGTGAATTACCATTTAAATCTTTTTCGGAAAAAATGCTTTTAGGCGATGATGTATCTGATATACCAGGGATTGGATATCTTAAGGATGGTAAGACTATAATTAACCCTAATGATATACTTTGTAATCCCGAATCTTTTCCTCGCATTAATAAGACACTTATTGATATAAACTTAATAATAGATTCGAAAGGAAAGGTAGAGCCAAAAAATCGTATTTTAACTTATCTAGCAACCCATGGATGCATGAATAATTGCAGTTTTTGTTGTGTGTCACTGATTTTTAAAAATAAATGGTTTGCTAAAAAAATATCTGAAATTATTGATGATATGAAATATTTCATAGAAAAAGGCAATGTATCTCACGTTGTTTTTTGGGATGATAATTTTTTTTCCAGTAAAAAGTTTGTTCTTGAATTTTGCAATGAAAAAATAAAGGCAGGACTTACATTTACTTGGGCAGCCCATGCACATGTGAGTTACTTTTTAAGAAATTTTTCGGATGAAGATATCAAACTGATATATAAAGCAGGTTGCAAAAGAATAGTTATTGGTGCTGAATCAGGCGATCAGGAAGCGCTTGACCTGATAAATAAAAAAATCAAGGTGGAGGATAATTTAAGAATGCTGAAGGTTTGTAAAAAACATAATATTCGCACCCGTTTTCATACAATGATATGTTTCCCTTTTAATCCTAATAAAGATTTCTATAAAACGCTCAATTTGGTTGGAAAAGCAATTCTGATTGATCGTAAAGTTGAAGTAAGCATCAGGTTTTATAAACCCATACCTAAAACACCCTTATATCAACTTTGTCTTGACAAAGGTTTTGTTCATCCTTCATCTACCAAAGAACTGATTGCTTCTTTTTTTAATGAAATTGAAGCACCATGGTATAAAATGGATTATCATAAAGTTCTGGACTATTTTGTGAATTTCTACTTGTTATTTGCAAATCCTTTTTATTTTACTACTTTTCCTCTTAAAAAACGTCCTTTTATGTTTGTGCTGAATGTAATTATGTTTCCGATTATTTATATTCGGTTTAAGTTTAATTGGATGAAATTTCCTTTAGAGGCAAAACTCTTCAGGGTATTTAGCTCATCTGGAAATAAGAGTACATTTTTAGATACCGCTTCTGTGAACAAAACAAGATTTCAAAATAAAAGTAAAAGTGGATTAAAATTAAATATATAACATGGATAGTTATAAAGCTTCATGTCACATGTTTTTCTTAAATGAAGAAAAGGTAAACAGCCGAAAATAGAAATTTTTCTGATGGAAAAAAATATTGTCATTTTATTTCAACCGACTCCCACATTATATGGTAATGAATCAAATTACCCATGGGCATTACTATATTTGGAAAGAATGGTAAGACATCTGGATATTGAACTTATTTTGATTGATGAAAGGCTTGATAAAGATTATACTGATATTATTAGCAAAGCTGGTAAAAGGCTTTTGTTTGCAGGCGTTAGTGCTGTATTGGGTTACCAGGTTATCGGAGGAATTAAGTTTTCAGAAACCATAAAATCTATAACTGAGGCACCTGTTATATGGGGCGGATGGTTTCCGACAGTATATCCCGAACTAGTTTTAAATGATGGCTATGCAGATTATATTTGTATTGGACAAGGAGAATTGCCTTTTAAAACTTTTACTGAAAGAATGATGAAAGGTGATGATGTTTCGGATATTACTGGAATAGGTTTAAAGAAAAACGGTAACCTTATAATTAATCCGAATAACGGGCTGACTAATCCTGATGTTTTTCTGCGTATCAATTTAAAACTAATAGACGTAAACAGGTTGATAGATCTTTATGGAAAAATCAAAATCGGATATCGTGGTACGGATTATCTAGCAACAACAGGATGTCCCCATAGCTGTAGTTTTTGTAATCTATCTGTTCAATATAAAAATAAATGGTACCCTAAAAAAATATCCGAGATAATTGAAGAACTTAGATATTTAAAAGAAAAAGCTGCAATATCTCAGATTGTGTTTTTTGATAATAACTTTTTTGCAAATAAAAAATTTGTTATGGAATTTTGCAATGAGTTAATAAAGTCTGAACTTATGCTAATATGGGATGCACAGGCACAGGTAAGTTATTTTTTAAGAAACTTTTCGGATGATGATATTGATTTATTGTACAAGTCGGGTTTTAGAAGAATAAAAGTAGGTGCTGAATCGGGTGACGAGGAAACACTTATCCTCTTAAATAAAAAAATAAAAGTAAAAGACAACTTAGAATTACTAAAGGTGTCAAAAAGACATAATATTCTAACCCGTCTTCATGTTATGATTTGTTTTCCGCCGGATCCAAACAATGACTTCTGGCAAACATTAAATTTGGTAGGGAAAGCCATACTCATTGACCGCAAGGTGGAGTGGACAATCGCATTCTATTATCCTATACCCAAAACACAATTATACCAACTCTGTACAGACAATGGTTTTGTTACTCCAAAATCAACAACTGAGCTGATGGATTCTTTTTTTGGTAAAGCTAATGCCCCCTGGTATAAAAGAGACTATCATAAAGATTTGGATAATTTTACAAATTTTTACTTTTTGTTTGCAAATCCTTTTTACTATAAAATTTCTCCGTTAATATACCGCCCTTTTATTCTTATTATGGCTTTGTTTATGTATCCATTGATTTATTTCCGTTTTAAATTTAATTTAATGAAGTTCCCAATAGAGGCATGGCTGTTTAAGAAAATAATCCCGCATAATAAAAAACCTCCATTTATTAATGCTGTTCACAGCAAAAAAAGATTTTTAATGTATGGGGCAAAAGAAAATAAATAATTAAATATTGTAGTTTCAATCATGAATTACTTACAATACCATTCATTGGAATTAATAAAATAATTTATTGTTTAGCTTAATATTATTATATTAGAGTAATTATTAGCGAAATACGAAAATAGACATCTCCAGACATGAGCAAAAATATTATTATTCTTTTTTTTCCATTAATTGAATCAGGTGAAATTTTTACTAACATTCCGTGGGCTTTATTAAGTTTAGAAAGAATGATTAGACATCTTGATATTGAAGTTGTTTTTATTGATGAACGTCTAAATCCAGATTATTCTGATGTTATTATAAAAGCAAAAGAAAATTTGCTGTTTGCTGGAGTAAGTTCCATAATTGGATATCAGATTTCAGGAGGGGTAAAGTTTACAAATACATTAAAATCAATTTGCAATGTCCCTGTAATCTGGGGAGGATGGTTTCCAACAGTTATTCCGGAAATATTAATAAAAGATGGTTATGCCGATTATGTTTGTGTAGGACCGGGTGAACTTCCTTTTAAATCTTTTACTGAAAAAATGCTCTTAGGTGAAGATATTTCTGAAATACCAGGAATTGGTTATAAAAAAGACGGTAGCATAGTTATTAATCCAAACGAAAAATTTATACATCCAGACACATACCCGCCTGTTAATAAGGATTTGATTGATGTAAACCGTCTGATAGATATTAACGGAAAAGTTCCTGTTGGTTTTCGTAACGTTGATTATTTAGCAAGCACAGGTTGTCCTAATAGTTGTGGTTTTTGTAGCGTGGTTCAGGTTTATAAGAATAAATGGTTTGCGAAAAAGATTCCTGATATTATTAATGATTTAAAATATTTCAAAGAAAAAGCTGCCATATCACATGTAACTTTCTGGGACGAAAATATTTTCGCAAGCAAAAAATTTGTTATAGACTTTTGTAATGAATTAATTAAATCTGATATTAAACTTACATGGAGTGGTTATGCTCATATTGGTTATTTTTTAAGAAATTTTTCAGAAAATGACATTCAGCTAATTTATAAAGCTGGATGTAGGGAAATACGTCTTGGATCTGAATCAGGCGATCAGGGTGTGCTTGACCTTATCAAGAAAAAAATACAGGTTAATGACACTCTTAAAATAATTAAATTACTAAAAAAACACAATATTAATAGCCGAATTTTTTTAATAGCTTGTTTTCCACTTAACCCTGATAAAGATTTCTGGCTTACTTTAAATTTAGTTGGAAAAGCTTTGCTCATTGACCGCAAGTTATATGCTAAAATCAGATTCTTTGTGCCAATTCCTAACACAGCATTATATGAGATAAGCGTTGAAAAAGGGTTTAAAACTCCTTCTTCAACAATTGAACTAATGAGTTTTTTTACGTACAGATTTACTGTGAACTATAAAGCACCATGGTGCAAAAATGATTATAAAAAATACTTGGATAATTTTGAAAACTTTTACTATTTGTTTACTAACTTATGTTATTATAAAACTTTTCCATTAAATAAGCGTCCTTTAATATTTGTTTTAAATTTCTTAATGTATCCTATTGTTTATTTTCGTTTTAAATTAAATTTAATGAAGTTTCCAGTTGAAGTAAAACTGTTTAAGAAAATAATCTCTCGTAATTAAGATTACTATTATATAAATGTGTTAACCAAATCCTTAAAACAACACCTCATTATATGAAATAGAAAAAAATTAAAATTAACCCCATTTACATGAAGCCTATTAAATCAAATAAAAATTATTATTTTTGAAAATAAAAAACACCAGACAAATGTTGTTTGAGTTAAATAAAATTCCTGAAGAGTACGAATCAATTTACAAGGAACTTATAAAAGATCCATGGATTCAGAATAAAGTTGAACGGAATAAACGTATGGAGGAAAAATTACGATATGTTTCTAAGTACATCCCTGAGGTTATGAACGGTGGGTATAAAGTATTAGATATAGGAACTGGTCCGGGTGAATTTTTAGAAGTTATACGAAGTTTTAACTGTCAAGCTGTTGGAATTAATCCTCCTGAAAATCATAGATGGTATGATATTTTAGAATCAGACTTAACTAAAATTCATGAGGATAGAATCAAGAAGTATAATGTTTTTTCTAAAATAAACATCTTGAGGCAAAAATTAGATGCACTTACCTTTGATATGTACGATTGTATTATGAATGGTAACAAAGAACTGGAAAAAATGAAGTTCAATATTATAAACTGTCAGGATGCAATTAATCTTATTTTAATTAAACATTATGATTTAAATTTTACTATTGACAATTATAAGAATAAAAATACTTTTGGTAAATGGATTATTAATGATGATTTTAATAATTGTATTAATAAAATAATAAGTTTTTTTGACAGGATTTTAATGCCGAATGGAGCCATTGTGATAGTTGCTTTAGCTTCGAGTAACGACAAGAAATATTCTAAAACTATTACAAATGTTGCCAGAAATTTTGGTTACAAAGTTGAATTATGTGAAAATAACAACGTGCATAAACTAAGAAAAATATAACAACTATAAAATCCTATAAATTAAAATTATCAGCTTACTTTCAGAAAGTAATTAATAATTGATACATGATTAAATTTTATAAAATATATGACAAGTTTTTAAACTCAAAATATACAAATGAACATTTGATTGGGGATAACAGGTCGTATCAAAAATTTATTTTATTGACCTACAGACGCACCGGTGCTAATTATTTCCTTGATCTTCTTCGCTCGCATCCTGCTATTTTGGCATTTGCAACAATATTTGAAAAGGGAAGAATTGGATTTTTTTATCCCGGTTATCCTTCTCCCTATTGCAAAGAAACATTGAAGTACAGGGATAAACATCCAATTGATTTTCTTAATAATAGGATATTCGGAAATTATAGTCAGAATATAAGTGTTGTAGGATTTAAAATTGTTTATGAAACAGGTCATCCTATAGTATTTGAC
>JAVHRJ010000491.1:0-10830 GCA_036171595.1 Bacteroidales bacterium | reverse complement strand
TAATGCCGTTGGAGTTTTAAAAGTACCAATGGCTTTATTTATTTGGGATGATGGCTACGGAATTTCGGTTCCTAAAAAATATCAAACAACAAAACAAAGTATTTCCGAATTATTGAAAGGTTTTGAGAAAAATGAAAATGGTGGTATAATAATTTACAAAGTAAAAGGGTGGGATTATCCTGAAATGGTAAAGATATTTGCCGAAGGCGTTGAAAAATGCAGAAAAGAACACGTGCCTGTTGTTTTTCATGTTGAAGAGATGACTCAACCTCAAGGGCATTCTACATCAGGATCGCACGAACGATATAAATCGGCTGAAAGATTATCATTTGAAGATGAATTTGACCCAATAAAAAAATTACGTAACTGGTTAATCGAAAAACAAATATCAAACGATGAGGAATTAAACTCAATTAACGATAGAGCCTTAAACGATGTAAAAACTGCAAAACAAAAAGCATGGACTGATTTTACCGAACCAATAAAACGCGAACGCGACGAACTTATTCGTATTATTGACAATCGTTCGTGCGTATGTAAGCGCGAACATATTGATAAAGTTGGAATTATAACCGAAAATTTAAGAAAAATTCCAACACCAATTAGAAAAGATTTATTTAGTTCTGCAAAAAAAATTCTTCGCCATGTTTGTTTCGATTGTACTATTCGCAAACAACTACAAAGCGATTTACAATATTGGCTAAAACGTAATTATGCTGATGCTCATAAAAGATACAATAGTCATTTGTATATTCAAACTGAAAAATCAGCATTAAAAGTAAAAGGAATAGCTCCTATTTTTAACGAAAACTCTACTTTAGTAAATGGTCGCGAAATATTAAGAGATAACTGGGATTATTTATTTCAAAAATATCCTTTACTAGTAGCTTTTGGCGAAGATGTTGGATATATTGGAGGCGTTAACCAGTCGTTTGAAGGACTACAGAAAAAATATGGAGAACTTAGAATTTCTGATACAGGAATTAGAGAAACCACAATATTAGGTCAAGGCATAGGTTTGGCATTAAGAGGATTAAGACCATTAGTTGAAATTCAATATTTCGATTATTTATTATATGCTCTTCAAACTTTAAGCGACGATTTAGCATCGTTACATTTTAGAACTGCAGGCGGACAAAAAGCTCCAGTTATTATTTCAACACGAGGACATAGGTTAGAAGGGATATGGCATTCGGGTTCACCATTAAGTATGGTAATTAATTCAATTCGTGGTGTTTACGTATTAGTTCCAAGAAACATGACTCAAGCAGCAGGTTTCTATAACACTCTGTTCGAAGCCGATAATGCAGCTTTGGTTATTGAGCCATTAAATGGTTATCGCTTAAAAGAAAAACGCCCAGAGAATATTGGCGAATATAAAATTCCAATTGGAGTGCCCGAAATATTAAATGTAGGTAATGATATAACATTAGTTACTTATGGCTCCTGTGTAAGAATTGCACAAGAAGCAGTTGAACAGCTAAAAGAATTTAAAATTAATGTTGAGCTTATTGACGTACAATCACTCTTACCATTTGATGTAAATAACATTATACTTGAATCGGTAAAAAAAACTAATAAAATTGTATTTTTCGATGAAGATGTTCCTGGTGGCGCAACAGCATTTATGATGCAAAAAGTATTAGAAGAGCAAGGTGCATATAAATATATTGATACTGAGCCATTAACTATTACAGCTCAAGAACACCGACCTGCCTATGCTACCGATGGCGATTATTTTTCGAATCCAAATGCTGAAGATGTTTTTGAAGGCATATATAACATAATGCACAATTATAATCCTAAAAAATGTCCGCAAATATTTTAATTGTAAAATTGTTTTATGATTTACAAAACTAACAAGTTTGTAAAAACTGTTAGTTTTTTTATTTTATAGAAGTAAGTACTGTATATCCAGTAAGTTTTCCTTTGCTATCATAAGTTTCGGAACGAATTGCTCCAACTTCTTTAGCTATCCAATCAACACCTTTAGTTTGCATTTTAAACATCATTTTTGTTTCAACATCATAAGATATTTTAAAACAATCAAATGTGCCTGCAGGTGTAGTTATTTTTTCAATAGCTTCAACTTTTCTGTTTGAAATGTTAATAGTCATATTCATTAAAGTCATTCCTTGATTTGACACTGACATTTGAACATTACCATCGCCAAGTGTTTTACCAACCGATAAAGCCGAAGGCATATCTAAATTTGTGGCTGTCATTTTAACTTCCATATCTTTATATGCCGACATTGTTTGAGGGTCGATAAGATTTTTCATGTCAAAATAAAAAACACCGTTTTTACATTCAAAAGTTAAATCTCTATTTGCAAGCAATTTGTCTTTATCGTCGTATGATTCAGCTTTAATTGTTACTGCAACATCGTTTCCGGTTACTTTTTTCGATAAAATAGTTTGTTTATCGGTACTTTGAATTTTGTCTTTTGCATTATAATGTTTTGTTTCAGTTATTGTGCCTTCTTTTACAGGACAATAAAAAACACAATCTTGCGAAAAACTTTGGAAAATAAATCCCAAAAATGCTAATGCTAATGTAATTTTTTTCATTTGTTTATTTATTTTGTAATTTGTTATATTTTATTTCTTAATCCAATTTTTAAGTTCGCCATTAATAAATTCAAGATTATAATCGCTATATATCCATTGTTCTTTAATGCCATCGGGACTATTGTTAGAGCTTTTATTATTGGGTTTACCAATACTTTCTAAAACCATTCCGTAACTCATGCCTTGCCACAAATCGCCATTAATTATTTTTACAGCACTATCATGTCCATAAAGTTTTAACAATTTCTGAAAACGTGGATCTTTTTCGTTTACCGTTCTTACAACCGAAGTTGTAATTGGCTGTTTTACTTGTTCTTTGCCAGCAATAAAATCATCAATATCCTTATTTTGCTCTATAGTTGAATAACTAACATATCCTGTTAAACCTTTGTATAAAACTTTTAAATATAAATTTTGTTGAAAACGATAAACATTAATTGTTTCCTTTGCGGGAATTGTGGCTAATGTTTTTCCTATTGAACTTGGTGCATCACGGAGTATAGCCCCACCTGATGTGGTTTTTGCAATAATAAAATCGTTATTTGATGGTATTGAATTTGATACAGCCAATTTTTTATTTTCTAAAACACTAATTTTGCTATTAACATCGCTTAATTGACCGTTTAAATCTTTAACTTTATTTTGAATATTTTTCTTTAAATTATATAAACTATCTAATTGTTTATTTAACTGAGTAGTAGTTTGAGCTTCAGTAAAGTTTGAAACAAACAATATAGAAAAAATAAAAATTATGATTTTCATATATTAAATTTTAAACAAAATTATTAAAAAAAACAACAATGCAAATTTAAAATAAAATTATTTAAATTTTTATGCCTATAATACATACATCATCAACTTGTTCTAAATTTCCTTTCCACAATTTAAAATTATTTGCAATTATTTTTTCTTGCTCAATTATTGTGTTATTTGTTATTGACAACAAAAGTTCTTTCATTTTTGATGCTTTATACTTTTTACCTAACTCGCCACCAAATTGGTCTTGAAACCCATCGCTAAAAATATAAATCATATCATTTTTTTGAAGTTCAATAATATGAGTTTTAAATTGCACATTGTTATCGGTTTTTCCTATTGGTTGTTTATCGGGTTTAAATTCGTTTAGTATAAAACTATGATGATTTGTTAAAACGTCTGTTAGGCCTTGCTTAGTTGAATCTTCTACTTTAGATTCTTCACTATCGTTTAAAATGACAGAAGAAATAATCCATAAAGGATTATTAGCGCCTGCCCACTTAAGAGTAATTTTATTATTTTCGTAACATAATGAACAAATTGAAATGTCCATTCCATCTTTAACATCATCGCCACCTTTAGTAAAATGCTCAACTACAAGTTCTTTAGTCTTATCTAAAATTTTACCTGGTTCGGTAATATTAAATTCATTTACAACTCTATTAAGTGAGTTACTACAAACAACACTAACCATTGCCCCTGGTACGCCATGGCCTGTGCAATCGGCAACAGCAAAAATAATTTCGTTATTTTTAATTTCCAACCAATAAAAATCGCCTGCTACAATATCTTTTGGTTGATATAAAATAAAACTATTTGGTAAATATTTTTGCCATAATTTTTTTGATGGTAAAATTGCATTTTGTAATCTTTTAGCATAATTTATGCTATCGATTATTTCTTTTTGTTTTTCTTCTACAATTTGTTTTTGTTGTTCAATTATTATTTTTTGTTTTTTTGTTAATTTAAGTGAATATAAAACAAATGCTGTAAAAACAATTAATAACAAAAGTCCCATTATTGTAGATATAATAATAATTTGCTGTTTCCTTTTTTCGGCCTTAGCAATAGCGTCTTTTTTTTCTTGTTCGGCTTTTTTTAAAGCTATTTCTTTTTCAAACTCATAATTTAATTCAATTTTAGAGCTTAATTTAACACTATTCAAACTATTTATTTTATTTTTTAAATCTACGTATATTTTATACTCCTCAAATGCCTTTTCAATTTGATGCGTTTGAGTAAATAGCTGACTTAAATAATTATGCCATTCGCTTGTTAAATCTAAAGCATTTATACTATCAGAAATTAAAATTGCATTTTGCAAATATTTTTCTGATTTATCATATTTTTTTGTTTTCAAATAAAGTATTCCTAAATTTCCTAGTTTTGCAGCAATACCATACTTTCTGTTAAGCTCATAATCAATTTTTAACCCATCAGTAAAACATTCAAACGACTGTTTTAATAGTTCCGTTTTTTCGAAGTTTGAAATATCGGGAGCATCGCTTTTACATAAAAATAAATAACCTATATTTCCTAATTTAATTGATACTTCGGCTTTGTTTTTATTTATCTCTTCTTCATTTTTATTTCTAATTGCTTTTTTTAGCAATAGTTTATTTATTGTTATTGATTTAAAATAATAATCTAATGCTTTTTTATATTCTCCTTGTTCCATCGAAACAATTCCAACATTTCCTAATAATGTAGCAATACCATTTAAATTATTCGATTTTTCATCAATTAAAAGAGCTTTATTATAATATTCTTTAGCTTTTTCGTAATCTTTTTGTTCTAAATAAATATCACCAATATTACTCAGTGTTGCAGATGTGTATTTAATCTCATTTTTTGAATATACTTTTAACGCATCGAAATAATTTTTTAAAGCATCAGAATAATTTCCTAATTTATAATAGTACCAGCCTGTTTCTCTTAAACTTTTTGCATATTGTATTTTGTTATTTGTTATAAACGAAAATTCTTTTGCTATTATCGTATATTTTAATGCTTTATTTGGATTTTGATAAGAATATAATTCTGCTAACGATAATATACAACCTATTTTAATTGAATCATTTTTAGTTGTGTGTATAATTTTTAATAATGAGTCGGATTTTGTTTTTTGTGCTTTGCTTATATTGCAATTAAACAAAAATAAAATCAATATAAAACAATTAAAATATTTCAAAATTGCATTTGTTTAATTAAGCAGTAAATATAGAAATTAAAAGAATAAAATATTTATATTTTTATTCCTATTAAACAAATATCGTCAACTTGTTCTAAATTTCCTTTCCACAATTTAAAATTATTTGCAATTATTTTTTCTTGCTCAATTATTGTGTTATTTGTTATTGACAACAAAAGTTCTTTCATTTTTGATGCTTTATACTTTTTACCTAACTCGCCACCAAATTGGTCTTGAAACCCATCGCTAAAAATATAAATCATATCATTTTTTTGAAGTTCAATAATATGAGTTTTAAATTGCACATTGTTATCGGTTTTTCCTATTGGTTGTTTATCGGGTTTAAATTCGTTTAGTATAAAACTATGATGATTTGTTAAAACGTCTGTTAGGCCTTGCTTAGTTGAATCTTCTACTTTAGATTCTTCACTATCGTTTAAAATGACAGAAGAAATAATCCATAAAGGATTATTAGCGCCTGCCCACTTAAGAGTAATTTTATTATTTTCGTAACATAATGAACAAATTGAAATGTCCATTCCATCTTTAACATCATCGCCACCTTTAGTAAAATGCTCAACTACAAGTTCTTTAGTCTTATCTAAAATTTTACCTGGTTCGGTAATATTAAATTCATTTACAACTCTATTAAGTGAGTTACTACAAACAACACTAACCATTGCCCCTGGTACGCCATGGCCTGTGCAATCGGCAACAGCAAAAATAATTTCGTTATTTTTAATTTCCAACCAATAAAAATCGCCTGCTACAATATCTTTTGGTTGATATAAAATAAAACTATTTGGTAAATATTTTTGCCATAATTTTTTTGATGGTAAAATTGCATGTTGTATTCGTTTAGCATAATTAATGCTATCTGTAACTTCTTTATGAATTTGTTCAATATTATTTTTTTGATTTGTTACTAAATCGCGTTGGGCTTCAATTTCGTCGCGTTGTGTTAATATTTCTTCTTTTTGTTGTATTATTTCTGCATTTTGTTGAGCTAGTAATTTATTAGCTTTCCTTTTTTGAATAAACAACCTAAAAAGAAATATCGAAAAAATTAAAACAATTAAAAGACCAAATAATATTGAGTATATAATTGATTGCTGACGTTTTTTTTCTGCAATTGAGATGGCATCTTTTTTATCTTGTTCGGCTTTTAAAAGTGCTTCTTTTTTGTTAAATTCAAAATTCATTTCTTTTTGAACCAGCTCCTTGTTTTTTTCAGAGTTAAAAATGCTATCATTTAAATTTACAAATTTTTCGTAATGTAATAGTGCTTCCTTGTAATTATTTATTTTATAGTAAAACGTAGAAATTTTATACTCAATGTTTCTTAAATATTCCGATGCATTTAATTCCTTAAATATTTTAATTGCTTTAAGCATTCTTTCTTCAGCTAATGAATATTCACCCATTAGCAAATTCAAATAACCCAAGTTTCCAATTTGAATAGCTTCTTCATAAATATTACCCGCTTCGTGATTTATACTTAAAGAAATATTTATACTCTGTTTTGCCTTATCGTATAATGAGTCGCGTGTTCTTTTTGAGATTGTTGAATCACCTGAAAAATCTAAATAAACATTGCCAATATTACCATTCATTCGAGCAACACCAATTTTATCATTTAAATTATCGTATATTTTTAAAGCTTTAAAGTAATAATCAATACTTTTGTTTAGTAATGCTTTCCTTTCCTCTGGTTGATTTTTTAAATTATTTATTTCTTCTCTATAAACATTACCAATATTACCAAGCCATTTTGCAATTAAATTTTGATCATTAATTTCACGACTTAATTTTAATGCCTTAAAGAAATAAAAAAGTGCTTTTTTATAATCTTTTAAGTTCCAATATATATTACCAATATTGCCATTCCTTGCTGCAATTCCTGATTTGTTACCAAGCTCCTCGTCAATTTTTAGAGCTTTAAGCCAAAAATCTAAAGCTTGTGGAAATTTTGCCTGTTGAGCAAATACAATTCCAATGTTATTATATCCATCAGCTTTAGATTTTAAAAACCTTTTGTAAACAACCCCCTTTGAACCGGAAAGTTTTTCTTCACAAAGTTTAAGTGCTCTGTTGCTATAAAAAATGGTACTGTCAAACAATCCAATGTCTAAATATGCTCTACTTAATCTATTTAAATTTATTACTTTATTTGTATCGTTTTTATTTAATTTTATTAAATTTTGTAAAGAATCTATATTCCTGTTTTGCGAAAAAGAAGCAATTACAAAAAATTGCAAACAGCTAAATATAAACAAAACACGAAAAATAATTAATCTAAATTTCATGGCATCTAAAATTAATCAAAAATAAGCTATTAGTTTATCATATTATTAATTTGATAAAAAATTTATAAACTATTAACAATGCACTTTAAATAACTAAAAGTATAGTTAATGGAAAATTGCCGACAAAAGAAATTAATTACGTATAAAAAATATTAGGAACGCTTATCTTTACAAAAATTGAAGAATTAATATTTGCAAATGTTTAAGGGTAATTTTTTAATATACCTAGCTGTGTTATTTTGGGTTGTTTTTACTTGCAACTCGAAAGTTGGTTATGCTCAAATTTCAATAAAATATATTAAAACCCACGAAAAAGCTATAATTTCTACAGCATTTTCGCCTGATTCAAAAAAAATTGCTTGCTTAACTGCCGATAAAACAATTAAAATTTATAATACCGAAACAAACGAATTAGCAAAAGTGTTAGACGATAAAGGCGAAGGCGAAATTTGTATTAATTTTAGTCCCGACAGTAAATATATTGTTAGTGGTAGCTGGGATAAGAATTTAAAAATTTGGGATGTTGATAAAGGAAAGCTACTTCGCCGTTTATCTGGGCACACGCAAGCCACCAGAAGCGTTTGTTATAGTTCAGATGGTAAATTTATTGCAAGTGCCGGATGGGACGATATTATTAAAATTTGGTATGCTCCTACTGGAGTTAATTTAAGGAATTTTAAAGGTCATAACCAATGTATTAGGTCAATTGCTTTTAGTCCCGATGGAAATTTTATTGCAAGTGGCGGATACGACTTAGAATTAAAAGTTTGGAATATTTCTGATGGTAGTATTGTTTTTTCAAAAAAAGTTGCCGATTTCCCTATAGAAACAATTTGTTATAGTCCAGATGGAAAATTTATTGCAACAGCAGGATTAGAAAATTCTATTAAAATTTGGAACGCTACAAATGGTGAACTTATAAAAGTTTTAAAAGGTCATTATGCAGCAATTTATTCAATCGATTATAGTCCCGATGGAAAATACTTAATAAGCGGTGGCGATGACAAAACTATTAAAGTATGGAAAATTGAACAAGGCATTTCAATTTTCGATTTAAAAGGGCATCAAATGGGAATTAGAACAGTAAAATTTTCACCCAATGGGAAATATATTGTAAGCGGTGCTATTGACAAAGAGATGAGAGTTTGGGATGCATCATTTTTGGGAATTTCAGTTAATAACAATACACAGATAAATGAAAACAACGAGCAAAATGATGCAATTATTTCGTGGGAATTTCCTTTAACAAATCCTTCAACGTCATTTAATAGGCATGTTACCGTTACAGCACAAATAAACAATCCACTTTATAAAAGCATTCAGTTTTTTTTAAATAAAGCCGAGTATTCAAAATTTGTAAATAACACCATTGAGGTTGTAAAACCAATGTCGGTAAAAGTTACTCAGAATAATGTTACAGAAGTTACATACGACGTTTATCTTGACACAAAAGACAATGAAATTCAAATGTTTGCCGAAAGTTTCGACCATAAAAGTTACGTTTTTTCAAAGCCATTAATAATTAAATATATCGACATAAACGAACAATTAAAATCGACAAATTTAAATGCATTAATTATTAGTCCAGATAAATATTATGATAAAAAAATTAACGCAAAATTTGAAAGCGCTAATACTAGTAAATTTAAAGGTATTATTAAAACACAAGAAGGTAAATTATTTAATACAGTAAATATAATATCGCCTAATTTAATTACCAATAATTTAGTTAGTATAGCCGATTCTATTGCATCTAAAACCACAAATAAAGATGTTTTTATAATTTTTATTTCAGGATTATTTGTAAAAGATAACAATAAAGTGTATTATGTTATGCCAAATGCGAACTCGAAAAAGTTCGTAGAAAATATTGTTGATTTAGAAAGTTTATTAATATCTTTAAATAAAACCCAAGCCTTTGGTACCTTAATTATAGATAATACTCACACATTTCAAAATATACCAGAAAATTATTTTCAAGTTAATAAAGATGATATTAATAAATCAGTTGATTTGAGTTTACGTGGTAAAAAAGATTATGTGACTTTTGTTATTTCATCTTCAGAAAGTTTACAAATTTTCGATATTTTAGCAAATAGTTTACATCCACTAAATGATATTGATAATAATAACGTGATAGATTTTGACGAGATAAACACTTTTTTAAAAAAATTATATAGCGTTGAATATAAGCATGCAGGAAGATATTTGCCTTTTTTCATACATAATCCTGTAAATTAATTTTTATTTTTTTAAAACTATTTTAATCTGTTTGCGTAATAAGATACGAAAATTATTTTTCATTTAAAATATGAATAACAACACTCCATTACAAGAGCTTGAAAATGAAAACAAAAAGCTTAAAGCAGAGATAGAAAAATTACGAATTTACGTTTCGTTACCAGGTTACGAAAAAAGAGCTATTTTTGAAGTTTACACACGTTTTGCTAGTAATAGTTTAAGTCCAATTACATTAACCGACGAAAGCGAAAAAATTATTTATGCCAATAAAGCTTTTTGCAATATGCTTAATTATAATTCAGAAGATATTATTTCAAAAAACTTACGTCAATTTACCAATAGAGTTGAATTTTCGACATACCAAGTAAACACTTATCTAAGAAAAAAAGGAATTGCCGGATTGTACGAAAGTGTTTTAATAAAGAGCAATAACGACGAGATTCATGTTCAACTATCGGCCTCACCAGTATTTAACGATGACGGAAAGCTAATTTGCATTATGACAATTTGTACCGACCTTAGTCCTTTTTATACAAAAGAAACTGAGAAAACACAATAAATTTAATAGAATAATTTAACCACAATAAGTTTTAATTCAAATAAACTTCACTGCATTATTTATTATTTTACCAGTAAATTTTTATCTTTATTTTTTTTAACAAAATGCCATTACAAAAATTTAACAACATTAAACTAAAGAAAAAAACAGAGTTAAAACTATGGCATAAGCTTTTATTTTTAAGCCCTATATTAATTATTGTTTTAA
>JAVHRJ010000490.1:0-10889 GCA_036171595.1 Bacteroidales bacterium | reverse complement strand
TTCCTGAACATATTGTTGAGGTTCCGGCTATTGCTACTGATGGAGTTACTGCTGTATTTACTGTAGCAACAACAGGTATTCTTGAACTAACACAATCAGGTTCTTTAATTTCCCAGTCGAAAAAGTATGGAAATCTTGTGGTCCCTGCAGTACTACTAGTAATACTTATTAAACCTGCAAGTGTATATGGATAAACAACGCCTGTAGTTAATCTTGTTAAATTAGCATTTATAGCTATATAAATACTATAACCAGTTCCAATTGGTACATTAAAATTAATAGGAATTCTACTTACACCAATTGGAATATTAACAGTAGTTGATTGAATTGTTGCATTTGTATTATCCCTTAATTCTATTGTCCTATTACCTGCAACACTTGCATTAACGCTAAAGGAAACAATTGTAACAGGTGAAAAACAATCAAAATAAATATTATATGAATTAGTCCTATTGGTTCCTCCTTGTAATGGACCAACATATTGACTTGGTTGAACAATATGGTCCTCGACATAATATGAAGTAGTAGTACTAATACTTGGAGTTGTAAAAGTTGCACCTGTTCCTAAATCAGTACCAGCAGAAGGCGCATCAAACCAATGTAAAACTCCGCTACCACCAGTTGCAGATAAATTAACAGTACCTGTTCCGCACCTTGAAGCACCAGTAGCTGTAGGAGCATTTGGAACATTTATAGTAACATAATTTGTTTTTACTAAATTATTATTACCACATGTATTTATTGATGTTAAAGTTACTGAATATGTTCCACCTGCAAGATAACTATTAGAAGGATTTTGTAATGTTGAAGTTTGACCATCACCAAAATCCCATAACCACGAACTAGGATTACCAACAGTAGCATCGGTAAACTGAACAAATCCAGAGCAAGTAGTTGATAATGGTGATGCAGTAAAATCAACAACAGGTGTAGAATTTATTGCAACAGTTGTAGGCCCATCAATACTTGGACATCCACCTAAAGTTACATTTACTGAATATGTTCCTGCCATAACTAAAGTAGCAGATGCTATCGTAGGATTTTGTTGTGTTGATGTAAATCCATTAGGTCCAGTCCAACTATATGTAGCACCTCCAACCGTTGGAGTGGTTAAATTTATAGAAGAACCTACACAAACAGGACTGTTACTTGAAGAAGTTGGAGTTGGAGGCCCATAATTAACCACAACAGTTGTAGAACCAGGAAGACTTACACAACCACTTTGAGTAACTGAAACAGAATAAGTCCCGGCCATTGCTGTTGTTGCACCTGAAATCACAGGATTTTGAGTTGTAGATGTAAAAGAATTAGGCCCAGACCAATTATAAGTAGCACCAGAAGCCGTTGGCGTTGTTAAATTAATAGAAGCTCCTGCACAAATTGGAGAATTGCTAGTTGCTGAAGGCGTTGCAGGAATTGGATTAATTGTCATTGTAATAGCGTTTGATGTAGCTGGACTTCCAATAACACCAGATAAGTTAGAAGTCATTATACAAGTTACAATTTGTCCATTTGTTAGTGTTGTTGTGGTATATGTTGCGCTATTTGTGCCTACATTTAAGCCATTAACTTGCCATTGATAAACTGGAGTAGTTCCACCATTAGTAGGAGTTGCAGTATATGTTACAGAAGACCCTGCACAACTTGGATTAGCACCAGTAGTTACAGCAATTGATACTGAAGCAGTTGGATTAGGTGCAGGAAGTTGAAAAGAATAAACTCTAGTTTTTACGCCACCAGCAATATATTCGCCAGTATGCCAAAAGGTAAGTCCATCTGGGTCTAAAGCAGTATGTGCATAATCACCAAAACGGTTTGTTCCTGTTTGAACAGAGGTTCCAGCAATTGCAACAGTTTCGGCAAATGACATAGTTCCCAAAGGATCGCTAGCTAATCTACCAGTATAACATAAACTTGGAAAAATTGTTGATGAAGATTTTGCATAAGCTAAAGCAATACTTCCATTATTATCCATAGCAATACTACCCATCCATCGAGTATGTGCATCAGGAGTATAAGTACCTTCTTGATATAAACTCCAAACACCTGTTGATTGATTTTGACGTAATTCAACCCATCTTATACTACGTTGTGTTGCACTTAAATAAACTCCCCAATTCATCACAAGAGAATTATAGCCTGCCCAAGGTCTCCACTGAGCCCTATAAGTTGGAACACCACCAATACCATCAAGTTTTTGTGTGGTACCAGGTTGGGTAACATCATTCCAACTAGCATTATACTGCGCATCGAATGCAGCTGTTGTTACTAATGTGCTTGCAGATATAGAAGCAGATGGAGCAGACCAGTTTACAGTCATATTCCAAATTCTAACACCATCAGTTCCACCGCCCCATGCGTTATCGTAATATGCAAAAAATGGCATTGGAGTTCCTACTGGAGGTAAACCACCATCTGAAGCATCAGCTGGAAGTGGCACAAAAAAAGCACCAACACTACCAGTTGTAAAATTTGCGCTTATAGAGCGAGCAGAAGGATTTCCCAAAATCATTTGATCGCGCTCAAAACAAAAAACTTTATCAGTTGTTTGGTTTGATGTCATATAGTAACCATTCTCCCAAATTGAAAATTTTAAATAATCGGGAAATTGTGGGGAAGTATAAGTATAAGTATAATATTGACCAGTAGGATCGTTAGTTTTAGAAATTGCGATAAAAATTTCATTACTTGAGCCAAATTGACTTAAGAACCATCTATCTGCATATTTATCATACATTACAATTGGATCGCCAGCATTTGCAGTAGCTGGACTCCATAAATTGCCTAATGTTGAAGTTAATACATTTGCACCAGTAGTTTTATTAAAAATCTTAAAAGTTGTACTATTAATCATTTGAATATAATAGTTTGAGCTTACCGAACCAGTTGGGTCCATTGGTCTAAACCCAGTTGCTACTTGTCCAGCCCAATTTTGAATTATTGCTTTGTTTTGAGGAATTTGTCGGTTTCCCATAACAGTTTGCATTGTGTTAGGGTCGTTACCATATTGAGGACCGTCTGCCAAAGAATATAAAAAAGTTTGAGGAATACGGTGACTTCTATCTTCTGACTCTTTTTTTCCATAATTAAAATTCGGATCAACCGGATGTAAAGCCACAATATCTCTTAAAGGTTGAGTTTCATGAAATGATGTAGGATAAATTACATCATTACCAACTTGATTCGTTTTTGATTGTGAAAAACTAAAATTCACAAGCGACAAACAAAATAAAATTGCAAATAGTTTTTTCATAACATTTAGTTTAATTTATTTTTATAATTTTTTGTTTATAATTTAATTTTGAATTATATATTTTAATAAAATATATACCATTAGAAAAGCTATTTAAATCGATAGTTTTTAAGCTATTTTTTAAAAGATTGGTATTAGTAATATATAATATTTTTCCTAAATAATTTTCTATAACTATAGTAATATTTTCATAATTATTTAAACTATAAACACTTAAATTTCCTGTTGTTGGATTGGGATAAATATTTATTTTTGAATTTAATGTATTATTACTTATATTCATTCCAATAACATTTACCATTTGAATAATTGTATCAACACCGCAATTACTAGAAACAATAAGCATTACGCTATATATTCCAGCATTTACATAAGTATGAGTAGGGTTTTGATTTAAAGAAGATGAGCTATCCCCAAAATCCCAATAATACATATCGGCACCTGTAGAAGTGCTTGTAAAACTTGCATCTAACTGATTTGAAGTATAACTATAATTTGCAATAGGAGGCAAAGAATCAACTATTGCATCAACTGGTAATCTTTCACTTACACAATCGGTCTCTTTAATTTCCCAATCGTAAACTAATCCATAACGATTTAAAGTACTACAACCTGTAATTCTTATTATTCCTGATAAAGTATATGGAAATGCAAAACCTGAATTTAATCTATAAAGTTGAGAATTAGATGTAACATTTAACCTTAAACCTGTTCCAACAGGAATGTTAAAATTTAAAACAACCCTACTAACACCAGTTGGGACATTTGTTGTAACAGTTTGCAAAACAACATTAGAAGAATTTTTAAGTTCAAAAGTTCTATTTGCTGCACCATTTGCATTAACACTAACCGAAACTAAATTACAAGCAGTATAACAATCAAAAGTTAAATAAGTTGACGTAATTGTAAACGACCCATTTAATGAATCGTTTGTTGGTCCGACAAACTGACTAGATTGCTCAGTATGATTTTCGGTATAGTACGTTGTAGTTGAAGAAATAGAAGGAGTAGTAAAACTATTTCCAACACCAATTTCAGTACCACCTGTTGGTACACTAAACCAATGTATCGTTCCTGTTCCAGTAGCAAATAAATCAACAGTTCCAGCGCCACATCTATGATTAACAGTAACAATAGGAGCAGATGGAATATTAACAATAATAAAATTTGATTTTACAATCTGATTACTTCCAATTCCGTTAGTAGAAGTTAATGTAACTGAATATGAGCCACTGTTTAAATAAGCATGAGTTGGGTTTTGAATAGTTGAAGTTTGTCCATCGCCAAAATCCCAAAGCCAAGATATTGGATTATCGGAACTTAAATCTGTAAACTTAACGATTCCCGAACAGCTAATAGCCTGATTTACTGAAAAATCGACATTAGGCGGAGTTGTTGGAACAGGAAGTTGAAAAGAATAAATTCTTGTTTTAACACTTCCCGAAATATATTCTCCAGTATGCCAAAATGTAATGCCATCAGGGTCAAGAGCAGTATGAGAATAATCGCCATATCTATTTAAACCAGATTGCGACGAAGTTCCAACTGCTGCAACAACCTCGGTAAACGACATTAAGCCAAGCGGATCGGTTGCAACTCTACCAGTATAACAAAGTGTAGGATAAGTACTAGAAGATGACTTACAATACGCTAAACCGATACTTCCATTATCGTCCATTGCAATACTACCCATCCAACGAGAATCAGCATCAGGAGCATAAGTTGATTCTTGATACAAACTCCAAGAGCCAGTACTTTGATCTTGTCTTAATTCAACCCATCGAATACTTCTTTGAGTTGCACTAAGTTTTACTCCCCAATTTAAAACAACAGTATTATAACCATTCCAGGGTCTCCATTGTGCTCTAAAAGTTGGCACTCCACCAATACCATCGAGCATTTGAGTAGTACCAGGTTGTGGAATATCGTTCCAACTTGTATTATAAGTACCATCAAAAGCTGATGTAGGAATTGTTGTATTTAAAGATATTGATGCAGAGGGTGTAGTTCCCCAATTTACGGTCATATTCCAAATTTTTACACCATCAATATTACCACCACCCCATGAATTTTCTGTATAACAGAAAAAAGGAAGTGGAGTCCCAGCAACAGGCAATCCTCCATCAGCAGCATCAGCCGGCAATGGTACAAAAAAAGAACTTACAGAACCTGTTGTAAAATTTGCACTTACAGCTCTTGCCGAAGCGTTTCCAACTAACATCTGGTCGCGCTCAAAACAAAAAACTTTATCGGTTGATTGGTTAGATGTCATATAATATCCATTTTCCCAAATCGAAAATTTTAAATAATCGGGGAATTGAGGAGAAGTAAAAGTATATGCATAATATGAGCCAGTAGGATCGTTTGTAGTAGAAATTGCAATATAAATTTTATTTCCAGAAGTACCAAATTGGCTAACAAACCAACGATCGGCATATTTATCATACATTAAAATTGGATCGCCATCATTCGATGTTGCTGGGCTCCATAAAGTACTAATATTTGCTGTTAATAAACTAGCACCAGTTATTTTATCGTAAACTTTAAATGGAGTTGCATTTATAATTTGCACGTAATGGTTTGGACCTGCAGCACCAGTAGGATCTTGAGGTCGCGAACCTGAAGTTTGACCTGCCCAATTCATAATTATTGCTTTATTCGAATTTATTTTTCTGTTACCCATAACAGTTTGCCTAACAGATATATCTTCACCATAAATAGCTCCATCTTCGGCAGTAAACAAAAAAGTTTGAGGAATACGATATTTTTTATCTTCAGATTCTTTTTCAACTTTATTTTCTACAAATGGAAATTTTTTAACTAATTCGCGTAATGGCTCTGTTAAATGAAATTCCGTAGGATAAATAATATCGTTATCACCCTTATTATTAGCGTTTTGAGAAATTGAAATATTAACAAAAAATAAGCTAAACGAAAAAAATAAAATTATCTTCATTATTAAATCTAATTAGGTTTATCAAAAATACTAAATAAAGACTTAAGCTAAATCAATTTAGTTGCTTTTATTTATAAACATTTTCACAACTTACTATAAACCAAATAATTATTTTTGTTTTACGCTTGCGATTGATAAAAGTACACCAAGAATAATTCCTAAAAATGCTGCAATTACTACTCGATATTCTGAAGCAACTGAAAATGTTATAGTTTGCATAGGGATCCAGAAAAAAGGAATAGTTTTTTTAAAAATAAAGCCCCACTGCATTTTCCAATTTATTTCTTTAAAATTTTCGATAAAATTTATTGGCTTTAAAAAGCCTTTTAAAGTACCACCATTTTTAACAATGTGTAAATCGGTAATTTTATGAAAAGTCATCATTATTGGTGCATAAAAAAAGTTCATAATAGCAGAAATAAAAAAGGCTGATAACAACCTTGTTACACCAGCTCCTGCAGCATTGGCTTCAAAAATATCTTTAAAATTCATCGAATCTTTTGCACCAGTTATCCAAAAACATTTTTCTAAAAAAGCAGGAACACCAGATGCAAAAACTACGAAAGCAATTTTTATCGTAATTCCTAAAAAACCCCAAACAATCATGCGTGGAATTAAACCAAAACCTTTTTGTAAATAAACACCTGCTTTAATTCGTAAACCAATTACCTCTCCCATTGTTGCCAAAAAGGCAAACTTTAAAAAGCTTGTCCAAATCCACTGCGATTCGTTATATAAAAATGATTTTTGAAAATTTCCTAAAAAATGTAATGGTAAAAAAGGAGTAACAATTAAGCAAAAAATAAAAATAAAAATCAAATCAGCTTTCTTCATAACAAATTGTTTAAACTTTAGCACATTTTAGACAGTTTTTTACTTTTCAATTCTAATTCTTGCATCAACAGCAATTACTTTGTTTTTTGTTCCTAAAAGTGGATTTAAATCCATTTCGTATATTTCGGGAGCCACATTAACTAAAACTGAAACTCGAGCAATTATTTCGGCGAACAAATTTTCATTAACGCCCTCCTGCCCTCTTGCACCTTTTATAATTCCATAACTTTTTAAATTTTTAATCATTATTAGAGAATCAATTTCTGAAATTGGAGCTAACCCTGCTTGAATATCTTTTAACACTTCAATAAAAATACCACCTAAACCGCATAAAACCATGTGTCCAAAATTGCCCTCTTTTTTTGCTCCAACAAAAAGCTCAGTACCAGAAAGCATTGGTTGAATTAGAATTGCAGTTGTATCTTTTATCTTAATCATTCTTTCAAATTCTTTTTCTACAGTTGCAATATTATTAACATTAAGCACAACACCACCAACATCTGATTTATGAATAGGTCCAACAACTTTCATAACAACAGGCAAACCAAGTTGTGTAGCTTTTGTTACTGCATCGGTTGCCGACATTACAATTGCTTCGCCAGCTCTATTAATTCCAGAAGCATCTAAAATTTGTTGAACTTCTGATGGTTTTAAATATCCATTATTAGCATTATCAATAATTTGTCTTATTTTTTCCTCATCAACTTTTGGTAACACAATATTTTCAGAAATAGGCTTTGGTGTATTAAACACTTTAGCAAGGGCATTACCAAATAACACCTCATCGGGAAAATTTATTCTACCATATGATATAAATTTATCAATTTCATTGCTAACATTAATTATTGATGGCAATATTGGAAAAATAGGTTTTTTGCAAGTTTTCATTTTTTCGTTTAACAACTCGTAAACATCATAAACTTCAAATAAGCCTGGACTACCAAAAATAACTGCCATTGCATCAATTTCATTAAAATCTTTTTCGCAATAATCAATTATTTTCCCAAGTTGTTCGGCTGTTCCAGTTGCTAAAAAATCGATAGGATTTGCAACAGAAGAACCAGGATAAAGATTTGTTAATAATTCTTTAGCTTTTTCGCCTTCAATATGAGGAACTTCTAAACCACCATTAGAAAGCGCATCGGTTAACATAACTGCCGGGCCACCAGCATGTGTAATAATTGCAATTCGTTTTCCGATTAACTCTGGGTGCATAAAAATTGATGCAACAGTTGTTAATTCTTCTCTTCCATAACAACGTACAATACCTGCTTTTTTAAATAATGAATCAACTGCCAAATCGGGACTAGCTAACGCACCTGTATGTGAAGATGCGGCACGACTTCCTGCTTCAGATGAGCCAGATTTTATAGCAGCAATTCTACAACCTTTTCTAATTAATGACGATGCATGTTTTAAAATTAAATCAGGCTTTTTTACATTTTCAATATATAATAATTTAACTCGTGAACTTATTTTTGGTTCGAAGCTTTCGTCTAAGTATTTTAAAACTTCTTCGACACCCATTTGCGCACTGTTACCAACAGAGTAAACACTTGAAAAAGTTAAACCTTTTGGCATTCCTGATTCCATTATAAAAACTGCTGTTGCACCCGAACCGCTAATAAAATCGCATCCTTTTGGATCGAGTTTTGGAATAGGAGTTGTAAAAACACCAGCATAATTTGAATTTAAAAACCCTATACAATTTGGTCCAATTAAAGAACCATTTACACTATTAATTATTTCTACAATTTGTTTTTCGATTATTGCACCCTCATGATTTTCTTCGCTAAAACCAGCCGATAAAATAATGAAAGCTCGAGTTTTTTTTTCTTTTGCTAAAATTTCAACAGATTCTACACAATATTTTGAAGCAATGGCAAGTATTGCAAGATCAACTTGAGGTAAACTTTTTACATCGTTATACGACTTAATTCCTTGCACTTCAGATTCTTTCTGATTTACAACCATCAAATCTCCTTTAAAGTTATTGTCAATTAAATTCTTTAAAACCTTTCCGCCAGGTTTATTTATGGCATTTGAACCTCCTACAATAACAATACTTTGCGGATTTAACAACTGGTTATTTATCATAAATTTATTTATTACGCAATATAATTACATTATAAAATATCACTCAATTATTTTTCAAAATTAAATAAATTATTAAAAATTGATAAACATACAAACATGAGTAAAATCATGTGAGTTTTTTTTACAAACATTTTTTTGTCATTTCAAATATTGTAGTATTTTTGTACTTAAATTTATTTTAGTAAACATTATTTAATAATTCATTATGAGAAAAACAATTTTTATTATTAGCCTATTGCTTTTTGTAAATTTCACCTTTTCGCAAACTTCAACACTCGACAACGAAAATGGAACTTCGATGTTACCAATAATCGACGGTTTAGAAGCAACAGTAAAAGCTGTTGAAAACGAAAAAGCAGAAATTGTACGTATGGAATTCGACCTTATTTTTAAAGATGCTTCTAAAGAATCGCAACGCTGGCTTTTTCCCGATTACACTTATGGCGCAATGGTTTGGGGCGATTACAGAATTAAAAAAATGGCAATTAACGTTTATAAACAAAATGCAGAAGGCAAATGGGATTTTATAGCAACTGGCGAAACAAAAGATTTTATATCAACAGTGTATATTACTCCAACTGAAAAAGCATTATATAAATTCGAAATTATTGCACCCGAATATTTTGAAGGATTTAAAGCAGGACATTACGGCATGTTGTTATTACACAACTAAAAAAACAATTAATTAAAAAAGTCATCCTGAGGTTCTCGAAGGGTGACTTTTTTAATTTAACAAACCCCTAATTCCGCCAAAACTGGGAAGATTCGTCATGCTGAACTTGTCCTGAACGAAGTCGAAGGACAATATCTCCCGAAACTAGGCAAGTAGTAAAATTACTTTGCGATGCTACATTAAGGGAGTTATAATAATTAAAAAAATAATTTAAGAACAAGGAACACCGATAGTTCGACTTCGCTCACCCCAAATTTTAGATTGTTTATTTGTAGGAACTTCTAAAATCAAAAATCGTTAATCAATATTCATTATTCAAAAAAAATGAATTTGTAAGTTCAATTAGTAAATGCAACTTTTTAGGTTAATTAGGACTTATTAAAATATTTATAAATTTGTTAATTATAAAATAACAGTTGAAGGATACATGCAATAAATCTATAACTAAAACTATTTTTTTTAACAAAAAAATAAAAATGAAATTGATAAAAAAATTAAAAAACAAATTTATAAATTTGCATTAAATAATGAAGATTGGGAATTGTTACTAATTAACATATAAAAATTAAAGAAAATATTAATTAGAATCAATATCAAAGAAAAAGGGACTATTTAACAAAATAATATTAAAAGTGCGGAGTCAGCACGGTAATCACTGACAATATAATGAGAAAACTTACAATATTACTGACAGTTCTAATTTCAATAATCATTAATGTAAATGCACAATGGCAGCAAACAAATTGTCTTCATAATGGAAGAACTAATTGTTTTGCCATAAGTGGAAATAATATTTTCACAGGCATCGAAAATGATGGTATTTATTTATCAATTGATGAAGGTGCAACCTGGACTTTAGTAAATACAGGTTTAACAAACACAGCTGTTAGAGCATTGGCTATAAGCGGAGCGAATATTTTTGCAGGAACTGCTGGAAGCGGCATATTTCAATCTACAAACAATGGGAGCAACTGGGCAGCTATAAATAATGGTTTGACAAATACCGATGTTCGTGCAATACTTGCAGTGAGCCCATATCTTACTATAGGAACAAATGGTGGTGGGGTGTTTGGTTC
>JAVHRJ010000489.1:0-2109 GCA_036171595.1 Bacteroidales bacterium | reverse complement strand
GCAGGGCACACACACACGGTTAAAATTTAGCAGGCTGTTATGTGCAACTTGACACATTTAACAAAGTTCAAATATTTTAGCGGTTTGACAATAACTGCAAGTAAAAGCCTGCCAAATTCAACCGCTAATCGTTATGCACAAGCGGTAAAAAAAGACAACGACACGACCATGACAATGAAATTGAAAAATAAACTTGAAGCGGAAAACTTGACTGTTCGACTGACTGCTTGACACTCATGTTTTAACACAATTTTATGTAAATTTGTTTATTATTATATAAGAGTAACCTAAAAATTAATAAAATGAAACAAGCAATTTTTATTACAGGCTTCAACAATTGGGGTAAGACAACAATTATCCAAGAATTGTTTAACGGACAGAGTAGATTCTATCAAGGACATTATTATCTTATTACAGGAGTAAATGCGGAATTTACTGTTGAGACACACTCAAATGATGACTATCAAGGTCAAGTATGGAATGAAAAAGTTCAAGAAAGGGTAAACAACGAAAGTAAAAAAGATTTAAATCTTTTCACTGCACTTTGTCCTTCAATGGAAAACTGGAATAACTTTGTTGACTTACTTTCAAATGCACCTTTTACTTCTTATGATAAGCTTCATGTTTTCCTAATTGAGTATAAGTGGGAGCATCATTCAAAACTTATTATTGATAATATTATAAATGAAGGAAGTAAGTTACATAATGTAAATTTTACAATAATTAATTCTGATAAAAATCAAATAACTGAACAAACAAGAAGAACTGCAAAAATTAATAACATAAGACAAGAACTTTTAAGAATTTTCCCATAAGTATGACAAAGACTAAACACTTTCATGTTTTACATTAAATTTATTAAAAACAACTAACAATAATCCCATATGAAAAATCTAATTTATCTATTTTTTCCTATTTTACTGCTAATTATTAGCTGTAGCAATCCAATTGAAAACGCTGACAAAATTATTGCAAAACAAGTTGACTCTACTTTAAATTCTGATTTAAAAGAGTTGACATCTAATATGGAATTTCTATATTATGCAAATCCAACAAATTACTGGTATCCTGAAGAATATACTATAAATGATATTTTTAACGATAAATTTCAACAAGGGTATAGAGGCCTAACAAAACTTAAGGAAGACATAAATGCAATAAGTTCCAATGATGCTGAAATTGTAGACGAAATAACTAACTTAAAGGAACAAATTAATATTGCTTTAAAAGATATCAGAAGCAAACAAAACTCAATAGAATTAAGTATCTCAATGGGCATATACAATGACTTTACTTCATATCGTAATTTATATGTAACAAATGACAAAAAAGAAAAAGCAAGACAAATGCCTGAAAATGTACAAGATTCATTCAATAAATTGGTTGAATTATTACTTAACAAATATAATGGAACAGCCTCTAAAATAAAAGGGATAGAAAAATACACTTTTGAAACTATAGAACTAAATGAAGAAGAAAAATTAAAAATTATTAATAATCTCAAATTATTAATAAGGAACAAAATTAATAATCAGTTTAACTCCCAAGACACTACTATTAGAGATGAAATGATTAAAAAATTATTTAAATATTATGATGAAAATGAAAACAACACTTCTTATAATAACTCAACCAGTTCAAATGGTAAAGGTATAGTCAAAGGTTTGCTTAACTATCCATCTGAATATATACCTTCAATGAAGGTATATTTGAAAAATATTGAAACAAATGAGGTTTTTACTATTGATACTAAAGATGGTCAAGCAGAATTTGAAATTAAAGATATCCCGGAAGGCGTTTATATTGCATATGCCTATGCAACATATAATGGCGAAATTCAAAATATGCCAGGTGGAGGACATACAACATATGAGCCAATTGCCGATGCTGAAGTTACAGATCCTAAACAAAGAGACCATACTCTATTAAAATTTAATGTTAAAAATGGTGAAGTAACTGAAGGAATATCAATTTATGATTGGTATGGACCAGTTGTTCCAAAGGCAAATTAATTTGTTTATTTTTCCATCTTTGTGACTTGAAAAATAACCGCGAGTGCATAATCGAGTAGGCTGCCCCGTCAGATAACCTGACGGGGAGAACCTCTCA
>JAVHRJ010000488.1:0-10921 GCA_036171595.1 Bacteroidales bacterium | reverse complement strand
TACAACTAATTCGTACGATAATGTTTTTATTATAGCATCGAGCCATGTGATGCTTTTCGATGGGGCATCTATTTATTGCAATGGAAATTACGATACTCCACTAGGCGAGGTAAAAGTTAATACCGAATTAGCTTTAAAACTTGTAAATGAAAATCCAACTATTTTGCAAAATTATGCCGAACCGCATTATACCGAGCATTCTATTGAAGTTCAATTACCATTTTTACAATACAAATTTGGGAATAATTTGCAAATTATTCCCATTATAATTGGCACAGATAGTAAAGATGAGTGCAAAAAAATAGCAAAAATTTTAACTCCTTTTTTTAACAACAAAAATTTATTTATTATTAGTAGCGATTTCTCACATTATCCATCATACAAAAACGCAATAGATATTGACTCGCACACCGCTTCTGCAATAATAACAAATAACACTAATACTTTAATTGAAACATTAAAAAACAATAACAATAGGCAAATAAATAAATTAGTTACCAGTTTGTGTGGCTGGACATCAGTGTTAACCTTAATGTATATAACAGAAAACAATAAAATTTACGAATATAAAAAAATTCAATATCAAAATAGCGGCGACTCTTTTTATGGTGATAAATCGGGAGTAGTAGGATATAATGCTATAACAATATCTAAAAAAACCGAAACTTTAGATTTTAATTTATCCGAAAACGACAAAACAACTTTACTTACCCTTGCACGAAACACTATCGAAAATTATTTAAATAACAAAACAACAGTAATCGACACGTTAACATTAAGTAAAAACATTAAAACAGCTTGTGGTGCTTTTGTAACATTACACTTAAACGACAGTTTACGTGGTTGTATAGGTAGTTTTTCGCAAAACACCCCATTATATAAAGTTGTTGAAGAAATGGCTTTAGCTTCAGCCATCCACGACACACGATTTAACCCTGTATCAAAATTGGAATTAGATAACATTAAAATTGAAATTTCTGTTTTAACACCGCTTAAACAAATCTCGTCAATTAACGAAATAACATTGGGCAAACATGGAATTTATATTAAAAAAAATAATAAATCAGGTGCATTTTTACCACAAGTTGCTACTGAAACCGGTTGGACAATTGAGGAATTTGTTGGCCATTGCTCACAAGACAAAACAGGAATAGGTTGGGATGGTTGGAAAAACGCATCATTATTTACTTATGAAGCAATTATTTTTAATGAAAAATAAAAATTTATAATTCCATCTATTTTTTATACTTTTGCAATCCGATAATTTTAATGTCTTATTTAAAATAGAATAATCGGCCCGTAGCTCAGTCGGTAGAGCATCTGACTCTTAATCAGAGGGTCGTGGGTTCGATCCCCACCGGACCGACAAAAAAGGAGAAGTTTTTTCTCCTTTTTTTATTCCCCTAAATTTCAACAATTTTTCGAACTCTATTTATAAAAATTCCTTTTCCCATTTTTTATGTTTAATAAATATTTTTAATACATCAAAAATCATAATCTATTGTTATAGCATCGGTACCTTTGTAAATCAATAAACTAAAAAATTAATTTATGAAAATATCGCATATTGAACACATAGGAATTGCAGTAAAAAATTTAAAAGAATCAATCGTTTTTTATGAAAACATGTTGGGGTTAAAATGTTATTCTATTGAAGAAGTAAAAGACCAAAAAGTTAAAACAGCTTTTTTTATAGTTGGTGAAACAAAAATCGAATTGTTAGAATCAACATCTGAAGATAGTCCTTTAAATAATTTTATTGAGAAAAAAGGTGAGGGAATTCACCATTTAGCCTTTTCGGTTAAAGAAATTGACAATGCCTTACCAGAACTAGAAAACAAAGGCATTAAATTAATTGATAAATGCTCACGTAAAGGTGCCGAAAAATTAGACATAGCCTTTTTGCATCCAAAATCTACTAAAGGAGTGCTAATAGAATTATGCGAAAATAAAAATGAATTAAATTATTGTATAATATGACCAATCAGGAAAAGGTTCAAGAATTACTAGATTTAAGAATTAAAGCAAGAATTGGTGGTGGCGAAAAACGAATTAATGACCAACATAATAAAGGTAAATTAACCGCTCGTGAAAGAATTGACATATTGTTAGATGAAGGTAGTTTTGAAGAATTTGATATGTTTGTTTCGCACAGATGCATTGATTTTGGTCTTGATAAAGAACATTATTTATCTGATGGTGTTGTAACTGGCTATGGGACTATAGACGGAAGACTTGTGTATGTTTTTTCACAAGATTTTACAGTTTTTGGTGGGTCACTTTCTGAAATGTACGCTGCTAAAATTTGTAAAGTTATGGATCAAGCTATGAAGGTTGGTGCACCAATTATAGGCATTAACGACAGCGGTGGTGCCCGAATTCAAGAAGGAGTTAAAAGTTTAGGTGGTTATGCCGAAATATTTGAGCGTAATATACTTTCATCGGGATTAGTTCCACAAATTTCCGCAGTTTTTGGTCCATGTGCTGGCGGGGCAGTATATTCCCCAGCTTTAACAGATTTTATTGTGATGTCGAAAAACACAAGCTATATGTTTGTTACAGGCCCCAAAGTTGTAAAAACAGTTACTGGCGAAGAGGTAACAACCGAGCAATTGGGAGGTGCAAAAGTTCACTCAACAAAATCGGGTATTGCACATTTTGTTTCTGAAAACGAAGAAGAGGGACTTTTATTAATAAGAAAACTAATGAGCTATTTACCGCAAAACAATTTAGAGGATCCTCCAATTGTACGTTGCGATGATTCTATTGACAGACTCGAAGATTCATTAAATGATATTATACCCGAAAGTTCAAACAAACCATACGATGTAAAAGAAGTAATTACAGCAGTGGTTGATAATTACGAAATAATTGAACTACAACGTGATTATGCACCCAATATTGTAACTGCTTTTGCAAGATTTAATGGAATGAGCGTTGGAATAGTAGCAAATCAACCAAATTATTTAGCTGGTGTTTTAGATATTAACTCATCGCGAAAAGCAGCTCGTTTTGTTCGGTTTTGCGATGCATTTAATATACCTATTGTAACTTTTGTTGACGTTCCTGGGTTTTTACCTGGAACTATGCAAGAATACAATGGAATTATTATTCATGGAGCTAAATTACTTTATGCTTATGGCGAGGCAACTGTACCAAAAATAACTATAATACTTCGTAAAGCATATGGTGGCGCTTATGATGTTATGTCATCTAAACATTTACGTGGCGATATTAATTATGCTTGGCCAACTGCCGAAATTGCAGTTATGGGACCAAGAGGAGCCATTGAAGTTCTTAATGGTAAAGATATTGCCAAAATTAATGACGAAAATGAAAAAGCAAAATTTATTGCTGAAAAAGAAAAAGAATATCGACATAAATTTGCAAATCCATATAATGCTGCAAAATTTGGTTACATTGATGATGTTATTGAACCTCGAAATACTCGATTTAGAGTAATTAGAGCACTGCAAGCTCTTCAAACAAAAAAAGTTGTAAATCCACTAAAAAAACATTCAAACTTGCCATTATAATTTTTAACTTATGTTATTATACATTTTGTTACAAACAACTCAAACAATAAGTTTAGTTGCATCAAAAACTGCCGAAAAATTCGAAAAACTAGATCCTTGGGGAATTGCAATGGCAGTAATTGCTATGGGTGTTGTTTTTTTAGCACTTCTAATATTATATATTTCATTTAAATATATTGGATTTATATTTACTACAGACTGGAAACGCAGAGCATTAATAAAAGAAGGAAAAATTGAAGAAGCACAACACATAGAGAATAGTTCAAGTGGCGAACTTAATGCTGCTATTGGATTAGCCCTATATTTATACAAAAGCGAACTTCACGATTTTGAAAGTTTTAATCTTACAATTAATAAGGTTTCTCGAAACTATTCGCCATGGAGCTCTAAAATATACGGAATACGACAAAATTAAAAGAAAATTAAATGAAAAATTTTAAGTTTTTAATTAACGGAAATAATTACGAAGTTGAAATTAAAAATGTTGAAAATAACCTTGCTGAGCTTGAAGTTAATGGAACTTTATACAAGGTAGAAGTTAACAAACAAATTCAAGAAGTAAAAACGCCTAAACTTATTCGTCCTAAATCGGTACCGTCAACCGATACTCCATTAATTGATGACCATAAAACTATTCAAGCAAATATTTCAACTGGTGGAACAAAAATATTAACTCCATTACCTGGTGTTATTCTTGACATTACAGTGCGAATAGGCGATTTAGTTAAAGTTGGACAAAAATTAATAGTTTTAGAAGCAATGAAAATGGAAAATAACATTGAAAGCGATGTAGCTGGAAAAATTTTAGATATTAAAGTAAACATAGGAAATTCTGTTATGCAAGGCGATGTGCTAATTATAATTGGATAATTTTAACATTATGAACATTCAAGATTTTTTCAGTTTTATATGGCAACAACTCGTTGTTTTTTATAATTACACGGCGTTTCCAAACATAACTATAGGGCACGTTGTTATGATATTAGTAGGGTTAATTTTTATTTTTTTAGCAATAAAAAAAGAATACGAACCACTATTACTCATACCTATTGGTTTTGGAATTATAATTGGAAATATTCCTATTTTTAATGTTGACCACACTTTAGCAACCGACGCATTAAACCTTAAAACAGGTATATACCAACAAGGAAGTGTTTTAAACTATTTATATTTTGGGGTTGTTCAAGGAATATATCCACCATTAATATTTTTAGGTATTGGTGCAATGACAGATTTTTCGACACTTCTCTCAAACCCTAAACTTATGCTTATTGGAGCTGCAGCACAATTAGGAATTTTTGGTGCATACGCTTCTGCTTTAATGCTTGGATTTGCACCTAACGAAGCTGGAGCAATTGGTATTATTGGTGGTGCCGATGGACCAACTGCAATTTTTTTATCATCAAAACTTGCACCTCAATTTATGGGAGCAATTGCTATTTCAGCATATTCATACATGGCATTGGTGCCAGTAATACAACCACCTATTATGAAATTTCTAACTACAAAAAAGGAACGGATAATTCGTATGAAACCCCCACGCGTTGTATCAAAAACCGAAAAAGTTATTTTCCCAATTCTTGGTTTATTGCTTACTTGCTTTATTGTACCATCTGGATTACCATTATTGGGCATGTTGTTTTTAGGTAACTTATTAAAAGAAAGTGGCGTTACTAAAAGATTAGCAGTAACCGCATCAGGTCCACTTATTGATATTGTAACTATTTTAATTGGATTAACTGTTGGAGCGTCAACTCAAGCAACTGTGTTTTTAAAAGTTGAATCAATAAGTATTTTTGCTCTTGGTGCAGCATCATTTATTATTGCTACATCTGGCGGTGTGTTATTTGTTAAGTTTATAAACTTATTTTTAAAATCTGATAACAAAATAAATCCATTAATTGGTAACGCAGGAGTTTCTGCAGTACCTGATAGTGCAAGAGTTTCGCAAGTTGTTGGACTAAAATACGACAAAACAAACCATTTGTTAATGCACGCAATGGGACCCAATGTGGCTGGTGTTATTGGAAGTGCGGTTGCCGCTGGAATACTTCTGAGTTTTTTAAAATAAACCTGATTTAAGTTTTATTTTTAGAGAATTATAATAATATTTTAGATACAAAAAACTTAGATTTTAAATAATAAATACTTAATCAATATTCATTATTTATAGATCAAATTTGAAAAATAAAAAAATATTTTGCATTTTTTATAACAATCTTATAATATAAGCTTTTTCTTTAAATTTGCTCTTTAGCACTAATATTTACGATAAATATTGTAATTATCAAAACTAAAATCGTAATTTAAAAGATAAATGTTTTATATTTACTTTTGAAAAAAATAAATTACAATGCAAAACATTGACTTTACTCATATAAATTCAACAATTGAGTTTGAAAATAAAGCACTGGAAACATTCCACTTTCAAGCCAAAAATAACCATATTTATAATGAATACATTAATTTATTGCACATTGTTTCAGAAAAAATTAACAATGTTCAAAATATTCCTTTTTTACCCATTTCGTTTTTTAAAACTCACCAAATAAAATCATTTATAGGAAATGAAGAAATAGTATTTACAAGTAGTGGTACAACAGGCAATGAAACTTCAAAACATTATGTACATAATTTAGAGCTTTATAAAAATAGTTTCGAAAAAAGTTTTAATTTGTTTTACGGTAACATAAAAGACTATTGCATTTTAGCATTACTCCCTTCATATTTAGAAAGAAGTGGCTCCTCGTTAATTTATATGGTAAATAAACTAATTGAACAAAGCGAAAATATTGAAAGTGGGTTTTTTATTAGCAATTATAACGAACTAAATAACAAATTAAAAAAACTTAAAAACAGTTCTCAGAAGGTTATTTTGCTCGGTGTTAGCTTTGCTTTATTAGATTTTGCCAAAATGTTTCCACAAAATCTTTCCAATAATTTTATTGTAATGGAAACAGGAGGAATGAAAGGAAAAAGAAAAGAAATAACTCGCCACGAACTTCATAAAACATTATGCACAAATTTTGGTGTTTCTTCCATTCATAGCGAATACGGGATGACAGAATTGCTATCGCAAGCATATTCAAAAAGTAATGGCATTTATTATTGTCCGCCTTGGATGAAAATATTTATTCGCGATACTTACGATCCTTTTAATTATTTGTCAAACGAAAAAACAGGAGGGTTAAATATTATTGATCTTGCAAACAAATACTCATGTTCATTTATTGAGACTCAAGATTTAGGAATACTACATAATGATGGAGGTTTTGAGGTTATAGGCAGGTTTGATGATAGTCAAATACGTGGATGTAATTTACTTGTAATTTAACTACTATAATTCACCTAACTCACTTTTAAAAAGGCCACATTTATTATTGTATAATGTTTTTGCTTGAATAAGCCCTAATTTATATGCCTTTTTAATATCAATACAAGCTCTTTTTGTGTAGGCAAATCGCGATTGAGCAATACCTCTATTATAATATGCTTCGGCAATTGTTGAATCGAGTTTTATAGATTTATTGTAATCGCCAATTGCATCAGGATATAGTCCCAAAAAAGCATATTGAACACCCCTATTTACAAATAAACCAGCATTATTTGGTTGGAGTTTTATTTGTTGAGAATATTGGTATATATTCTCTTTAATTTTAATTCGGTCTTGTTCGGTAATTTTACGATTAAAATAAATTTCGAGTTCAAAAGGTTTTTTGTTTTGTGCTATAACAATATTTACACACAAACATATTAGTATAATGTTAAAAAGAATTTTTGACATTATTTTCCGCAAGTTTTGCAATAAACTTCTTTAACCTTTGTATTTTCCAATACTTGAATTGTTAATTTATCTTTCTTAAAAAGTGCACAGTATCTGTCTTTATCTAATTCTTTTGCTTTATTCATTGCTAAAACAAAACGTGGCGAACCAAATTTATAAGGCAAATGACTACAAATAGCTATATAAGAAAAAATTAACTCGTCGAATGGATTGTTACTCAAAATATAAGGTTCTAAAAGTTTTGCAGCAAATTCATAATCTTTTTGACCAACAAAAATATATGCCAATTTTAATGAATTTTGCCAATTAGACTCGGTGAGTTTAGAAATTGTTCTTATTGTGTCGAGACTTGCAAGTAACAATGGCGATGTTTCTTCAAGGGTATCTAAATATTGAATAACCTTAAATTGAAACTCAAGATTTAACAAATCAACTGTTTTTTTATTTAACCCTGTTGAATACAAATTACTTATATCTTTTTGAAAATCGACTATACTTTTATCGCCACTTAGCTCTTGATGAAGTATTTGACAATAATACCAGTTATAAGTTATGTAAAAATTTTCGGGCGCCAAGCCATGAAGCTTTGATATTTTATCGCAATACTCTTCACTTATCTCCTCGTTGTTAATATACCTTTCGAGCCAAAGCTTATTCATTAACAATCCCGAAAGCCATAATTTATTTAATAATAATCCAGCAAATTCTGGCGTTTCAGGAATTTCTTGCAGGGTAACAGCTTCATTTGTATATTGTTTTTGAAGTACCTTCTTGAAAATAAATTTTTGAATTGCTAATGCACGGGTTAAATTATTTTCTTTTATACTTTTATTAAAACGACTAACAACAAATGACTGTTCTTTTTTACCACCAATGTCGTAAGTAATATTCATTGTAACTTTTGCATATCTGTGCTTCTGCAAAATTGGTTCAAGCTTTTTAATTAAATTATTTTTACGAATATAATCTTGGGCTTCGGAAACTGACATGTTTGCCATGTTAGCAAACTCAGTTCCTTGAACGTCACGTTTAAAATCTTCAATATTATCGCCGGTTGTTATATTATATACTACTTTATTTGTTTGTCGCGATTTTAATGTTTCAACAATACTTTCAGCTCTGTTTTTTTGTAACACTTTATTTGCATCATCGTTCCCTTCTAACGATGAAAATGCTTGAATACTTAAATCGTTAATTATAAAATCAGGTTCTTTTAATTTTTTTATTAGTGGCTCAATATCTTCAGGTTTGTAATTCGATTTATTACGTTCGAAAGGAATTACAAACTCTAACTTTGAGTTTTCGGCAGTTGGAATATATTCAGTTTCTCCAATAACAATGGTATCTGCCAGTAATTGTATAATATTTGAAAACTCAACGCCACCCTCTTCGCTATACGATGGAGAAATTGTACGACAAACTTTTTTTTCTAAAACTACTAATAAATTCAGTTCGTAATTATCGCCTATTCCTTTTGGTAATGCACCAATTAAAACTTCAACTTTCTTTTTTCGTTCTTTAATGTCGGTTATAAGATTTTTCTTTTCTAATTTAGAGGCTTTATATCTTTTAAGCATTACGCCTTTATTAACTAAATTATTATTTATAATGTTATCGCCTTCGCATGGGTATTGCGAGCGTTGAACTAAATCAACAACTAACCCATCTGTTGGATTTTTTAATAATTTTTTTAACGATTTAAAATCGTCACATTTAAAATAAATATTTCCTTCTTTTACAGATAATCCTCTTTGAAGATCGTCGATATTTTTAAATTTGTTACAACGACTACAAATTTTAGTATCAATTTTTTTTAATCCATATTTCTTTGTTGTAAATGGTGTTGTCAACTCATCTTTACGACTACTCCCATTATTAAACAAACTATAATTTCCAAAAACTGCGGAAACATATACTTTTTTGTGGTCGGCATCGAGCGCAGAACCTATTCCATAAAACATATATTTTGGGTCATTTAAAACTACCAATCCTTTTTTGTCAGATAACCATTTAAACATTATATCATCAACAACTTTTCCATAAGTAAACAATTCAGTTCCTTTTTTTATTGGCATTTTTACAACTAACTCTTCACCATTATTTGAACCACCGTAAAACAATATTCTTTTGCCCGTTGTTTTTTTCTTTCCTCCTTGTTCATATACTGCATTGCCAGTTTGCGACATAAATGCTGCTTGATCGTCGGCAGCGTTTTTTAATATTGTTTCAAACTGAAGTGTATCTGACTTTTGTTTTAAACGATATTTATTTATTTCTTTTCGCAAAAGATCGTTTAAAATATCTGCATTATAATCTTCAGAATCTAAAATACGAGTATAACTATTAGTTTTTGAAGTATCAACTACTTGCGATTCATTTTGCGAGTACAAGTTTTTAAAACCTAAGAGTAACAACAGTATTAAAAACAAAATTCTTATATGCATATTACAAAATTCATTTTATTAATTGTCTAAAGTACTAATTTTTAGAAATTATAAAAAATAAAACAATTAAATTATATTAACATTATTATCAACATTTTATAAAAACAATTATATTTTTTTTGATTTTTATAGTTAAAACTAAATTATTAAAACGCTAAAATTATTGACTTAAAACCTTTAAACATATTATTTTTTACCTTTACGTAATAATTTATTTTAATAATTAAAAAAAATAATGTCGTTTAAGTTTATTGAAAACGAGCTTGAAAACTGTAGCATTTGCCCTCGAAATTGTAAGGTTAACCGACTTAAAGGCGAATTAGGTTATTGTAAATTAAATGCCGATTTTAATATCTCATCAATTTGCATTCACAAAGGCGAAGAGCCTGTTATTTCAGGAGAAAAAGGTATTTGCAATGTGTTTTTTTCACATTGCAATTTACAATGTATTTATTGTCAAAATTATCAAATTAGCAATAATAAATTTTCGACTAATAAAACATTAACAATTGAAGAAATAACAACATGCATAATAAAAATATTAAAAACCGGAATAAATATTCTAGGATTTGTTTCACCATCGCACAACGCACCACAAGTAAAAGAAATAATATTTGCTTTAAAAAACAAGGGATATAAACCAATTTGTGTATGGAACTCTAATGGTTACGATAAAGTAGAAACTCTTAAAAGTTTAGAAAATTTTATTGATGTTTATTTACCCGATTTTAAATATATTAATAATTCCGATGCTCTCGAATTTTCAGACGCAAAAAATTATCCCGAAATTGCCTTAAATGCAATAAAAGAGATGTTTTTTCAAAAAGGGAAAAAAATATTTTTAGATGATAACGGAATAATTGAAAAAGGAGTAATAATAAGACATTTAGTACTCCCTGGAAAAATTAATGAAAGTATTGCTCTTTTAAAACTTTTATCCGATGAATTTGGAACAAATATTACCATTTCATTAATGTCGCAATATTATCCAACCGAAAACGTAAAAAATCACACAGTATTAAAAAATCAACTTATAAACAGCGAGTATAAAAAAGTTGTTGAAGCCATGCACAAAATAGGCTTCTATAATGGCTGGACACAAGAATCAGAAAGTAATTTAAGTTATATTCCCGATTTTAATAAAGAAGAGCCGTTTG
>JAVHRJ010000487.1:0-2118 GCA_036171595.1 Bacteroidales bacterium | reverse complement strand
AATAAGATCACGAACAACAACACCACTAATATCAATGTAGCTGCAATTCATGATTCGCATGTCGAAATAATTATTTAAAACCGTTGATTTTAATGATAATGTATGAATTTTTGAGCCATAGAATGAAACTTTACCATTTCCAAACTTTGCTTTATCAAGAATAAAGTCTGTATCATTAAATTCCAGATATTCGAAATTTAAGTCACCATCACCAAATTCAGTACTTAAAAAATTTAATTTACCACCTTTTAATTCGCATCCTTCAAACGAAATATCACCATTCCCAAAGACTGCTCTATTAAAATTAATTTTACCTGCATGAAAATCAACTTTACTAAAATTTACTTTACCATTTGTGAATTCTGTACGCTCAAAGTTAATGTTTCCTTCTCCAAATTTTGCAAATCTAAAATCCACATTGCCAGCACCAAAACGAGCAATTTTAAAAGACACATCGCCATGATTAAAGTCAGTGTTTATAAAAGCTACATCACCATTACCAAATTCAACATTTTCGAATATTACTTTGCCTTTACCAAATTGTGCATATTGAAAATTCTTAATACCTGTGCCAAAATTTGTATGCTTAAAATTTAATTCCCCATCACCAAAGCTTGTATTGGCAAAATCAAGATTCCCATTTCTAAAAAGAGAATGACTAAAATCTACATTACAATTGCCAAATTTACTAGAATAAAAAGTTGTTGCGCCATTTAGAAAAACTGTATTATTAAAGGATACAGGGCTTTTTATAAAATCTCCATAAGAAAAATCAGTATTGGTGTGAGTGTCAAAAAATGTTTCTTTTGCACTGAATGAATTAACGGTAACAAAGACTTCTTTTGCTATTTGCCTTGATTTCCGATAGGTTGAAAGAGAAAAATTTTCAATATAGCAATGATCAATATTGATATCCAGCCCGTCATCAATCATTTTATAAATATCTTCAGTATCAACATACCCCAACTCAAGATACAGCAACTCTTTTTTGTTCTCATCAAAAAAAGAAACTTGTGCCATGTTTTCAAATATTTTACCATCCTCTGTGGTAATCGGGTTGTTTCTGATTTTAACTTTGTAGCTATGATATTTTATAAGCATTGATATATGTTTAACTCAATATTAAATTCAAAAATATAAAAAAAAATGAAATATAAAACTGTGTTTGTATGTTTATTAAATTTATCAATTGTCTCTTTAAGAATCTTGCAAATAGGTGTTCATATTAAAGTAATACTTGCTATTTTTGTAAAAAAAATATTTTTATATGTGTAAGCTTGTTTTTTGGTTTTCATTATTATTTATTCTTCCAATGGCCTTACTGGCTCAAAATGTTGGGCAAAAAAGTAACGACACCACCGTTTGGAACTACACTGATATCAATGGATTGAAACAGGGCAATTGGCTGAAGTTTGATAAAGAAAAAAAGAAAAAACTGTATGAGGGATTCTTTATTAATAACAGACCTGTGGGTGAATTTAGGCGTTTTCATCCAAATGGAAAATATGCAGCTGTCTTATTTTATTACAAGGATTCTGAAAAAATTAAAGCAAAATTTTTTTGGAATACCGGCGTGCTGGCTGCTGAAGGAATTTATGCAAAAGAAAATAGTAAGGATAGCACATGGAACTATTATGGCGTCGATAAAGCATTACTCGTAAAAGAATCCTACACCAATGGTATAAAAAATGGATTAAGCATAAAATATTTTAGAGCTAAAGATCCAAACGGAAATTCTATTAAATCTGAAGAGATAGAATATAAAAACAACTTGCGTGATGGCATTTGGAAACAATATTTTGATAGTGGAAAATTAAAACTTGAATCGGCTTACGTTCGTGATACCGTTAATGGAAATTATGTATTCTACACAGATGCAGGAACAGTTTATTGTGCCGGAAAATATAAAAAAGGTCTGAAAGAAGGCGATTGGAATTACAAAGACATCAATGGGAAAAAATATTCTATTAAATATCGAAATGGAAAAGCATTAAATGATGCTGAAATTAATAAAAAATTTGAAGATGATTTGAACAAAATGCTAAAAGATAGCCCTACGCTGCAAGATCCGGAAAAAATGAAAGGTATGCCGGAACAGTATTTTATGGGACAGTAAGA
>JAVHRJ010000486.1:0-2128 GCA_036171595.1 Bacteroidales bacterium | reverse complement strand
TTGACCATTAAGTTTTTGCGCAGTGAATTTGTACTCTACCATAAATACCCTTCTTTAAAATTAAAAACCGGCTGATAAATTATTCATTTATCAGCCCGCAAAATAATCAATAATTAAATTACTATATAATTTTATAGTATCTAATTATGAACCAGTTATTTTAGAAGTAATTGAAGTAGGGGTAACCGTGGTAACCACAGACCAGGTATAATCAGTTAAAATCGGTGTTCCTGTAATCGTACAATTTGTAGCCGATTGACCATTGATAACATATTCACATGTCTGAGTAGTTAGCAAATTTGCTGGTACTACCTGACCTGGTGTACTGACTGTTCCAAAACCTGTGAAGTTATTTCCACCGCCACCAAGAGCTAAAGGTTTTTTGAAATACTGCTGTGCCATTGCACCTAGGTTAGTTGCTTCAGAAACTGCTGTATCTTTAGCTGATTCCCTTGCATTTGCGTTGAATAAATTTATTCCTACTACTACGGCGATACCAACTATGATTACGCCAAGAACGATTAAGAGAAGTTGTTGTTGACCCATTGTGAGTCTCCTTTATTTTGTTGTTATAAGTTAATTAGTGAATTATTTGAGTTAATATTGAATCCTTTGTAACCGTAAATTTTACTTCAACTAAGTCTGTGCCTGCAACTATTTCATTTCCCGTGCCAGTTATTTCTACTTTCTCTGGAGCCACTGTAGCCAAATATGAACCATTTGCACTAGTGAGCATTTCAGAAGGAATTACCCAACCGGTAAAACTGTTTTCGCCACCTCCATAAGTGCTTGGTTTGCGAAAGTAGGCTATCGCGTTATTACAAACATTTATTCCTTCGTTAATAAGCATATCTCTTTTCTGATCAATAGAATTTTGCCTGAATAATATAATACCAAGTATAATTGCTATGCCAACTATTATAACTCCCAATACAATTAAAAGTAATTGTTGTTGACCCAAGGTAAATTTCCTTTAATCAATTTATAAAATCTTTAACTACAAATATGCCAGAGCTTAACTCTTTATTTTTAAGATAATTACAGGGCTTTTCTAAAATATTACCTTAAATGTTTGAAAAAATTACCTGTGTTATTTACCGAAGATGTAATTTCTTCACAGTTTTTCGCTTTAACTCTGGACAATATTTCTAAGAACCATCGCTTTCAAACTAAAAGCAGTTATTATTTAGATAAAAGTGTGCCAGATCGTGTGCCAAATTTTTCGTAAAGATCATTTCATTAGAATATGAGATACTTGAATTTCAGTATTAAATATAGTTATGGTAATAATTACAGGTAAATTTCTCTCTGGAAGAAATATATTCAGATTAGCAGGTCACCTTACGCAAAAAAGGTAAACCTTGAAGGTTTCATTTTGAAATAAATGTGATATTATAATTTAAACAAAACTAAGTTAGAAAAACCTTCAAGGTTTACAATAACTAGCATAAAGTGACTAAGCAATTAATTTGTATTTATAATTCTCTTTGAACCCTCTTTAATCTTTCTATGAAATTTGGTTAAATAGAGTTTTGGTATTCTAAATATAATTTTATTATTTAATTAGATTTTTAAATATTTTAATCAATACAAAATAAAAGCTATGATTAAATGATATTTCCCCTATCTAAAAAGAAATCTGTTTTAATTATTCTCACCTTACTAATTATTGTTTATTTCCAATCAAATTTTTATCAATTAATCTTTTTGGATGATGATACAATAGTATATAATAAATTTGCCGATATGAGTATTTATCAAAAAATTAGTTCTTCATTCACTTCAAATTTTCTTAACGGACATTATTATCGCCCGATTACATCACTGACTTTTGTTATTGATTCAATTCTTGGAGAACAGTCCTATTTTATTTATCACTTTACTAATTTCTTGATACATCTGTTTACAAGTATTCTTATCTTTTTAATTATAGAAAACTTAGGGTATTTATTAATTACTTCTCTAATTGCGGCATTATTATTTGCTCTGAACCCAATTCATATAAATGCTGTTGGCTGGATTGCTGGTCGGGGAGATTTATTAGCAGCGTTTTTTTCTACTCTCGCTCTATTGATTTTTTTAAAATTTATAAAACAGAATAAACCGATGTTATTGTTTCTTGTTTCTA
>JAVHRJ010000485.1:0-2133 GCA_036171595.1 Bacteroidales bacterium | reverse complement strand
GACGTAAATGGTTGCATAAATACTGCAACAAGTTTGGTTACTGTAAATAATTGTACAGGTCTTAATGAAACTTTCATTTCAAAAAGAATAAATATATTTCCAAACCCATCCAATGGTACTTTTCAAATTTCAAATAACGGATTACTATTAACAAAAGTGGAAATATTTAATATGCTTGAAGAAAAAGTTTACTCTTCAGTAAATGCATTTACATCAAACAGAATAATTGATATTTCAAATCAACCAAAAGGGATTTATTTTATTACAATCATGGATAATAATAAAACTTATACTAATAAAATTGTTATTCAGTAATAATCTTAACTTTTATCCTAACAAATGGGAGTCTTATACTTAACAAAAATGCTGTATTTTTGGTCATAAAATAAAAAAGAGTGGAATCCAGAAATCACTATAAAAAACGGGGCGTAACCGAAAAGCCATAAGAGTAGGAAAAATTAATAACTGAAAAAATGAAAAAAGTTATTGTTGCTGTTTTTATAGTTATAACTGCGTTTGCTACTAGAGCTCAAAAGTTAGAACTTGAGAAAACCTACGAAGTTGATGGTAAGGCTAAAAGAGGCTACCTCAATGATGTTATTGTAAATTCTACTGATAAAACTACTTGTTTATCTTTTGTTACTAGGGCTGATGGTAATTTTGCAGGCACAAAAGTTAAGGTAAAATATCAGGACTATTATTTTGATGCTGATTATAACTTTAAAGAACTTAAAGAATATGATGAATTTTATAAAAGTAAAAGATATAAAGCAGATAAAGGAGAAAATTATGTTGTAGAAGGTATTACAGTTACACCAAATTTAATTGGTGATATAGTTTTAAGGAAAAAGAAAGTTACATATAAATGGAATTGGTATTATTCCAGGTATTTAAAAACTGTTGAGTTACTTGATAAAGTTAAACCAAAAGATGAAACCGGCAATAAGTTAACGCTTTTAAAAAGTTTTGATTTTGATGAAAAAGGAGAAGCACTTGCACTTGTCAGAGCTAGAGCTACAAAAGATAATCCGGCAAATATTTGTGAAAGCTCTTTTCTTAAGATTGACCAGAACTTAAATTTTGTAAAAGTTGAAACAATAACTCAAGACATAGCTATGAGTCTTAAAGCATCTTTTCTTATTCCTCACGAAGGAGCAGAACTTGAAGATGGCAGTAATGATATTTCAGAATCTGACATTTGTTTGGTATGGGCTGCTTGTAGCTATGCAGATGAAAAAAAACTAGGAAAAAACACTGATTTTGAATATATGAGAATATCTAACGAAGGTAAATTACTTAAAAGAGCTAAATTTCAGGTTACAGGGAGCGATTGGAACATTGATGAAGCTATTTCAATAGGAGAAAGTATTTACTTAATCGGGCCAGCAAACATGGGAAAAGATTTATCTGCAAAAGCTTCAGTAACGGTTTCAGTTGGTGGTAGTACCCCAAAATATAAACTTTATCAAATAGCAAAAATTACAGGAGATAAAGTCGAATATGTTTCATCTACAAATATGGATGACTTTGAGGCAAAACTAAAAAAACCAGCTTCACAAAAAAAGAATCCAGCATATAGTGGCAAAAGATTCAAATTTAATAAGGCTTCTGTAGCTGCAGATGGTTCATTATTTATTTGTGGACAAAATACTAATGCTAAAAATGAATATGAAGATGTTTTAATGTTCTATTTTGATAATAAAGGAATTCTTAAAGCTCAATATGGCGTAAGATTAGAAGAAGTTAATGATGCTTCAAAAGCAAATTCAACATCACAATTTATTAACTATACTAAAGATTATGCTTATTGGACTGTTTGGGAACTTATGGGATATAAAGAAGAAGCAAAAGGTGAAAAACCAAAAGCACTTGTTTATCCTAACATAGCCAAAATTAATTTAGCGACTGGTGAAATTAGTGATTTTGTAAAGATTGGTGCAGTAAATGATAAACCAACATATTTTCTTCAGAATGATTTTCCATTTCTTGTAAATCCAGCAGATGGTTCACAAATATATTTAGGACTGAATAAAAAAGGCGTTATGTTTTGGTTTGGTAAAGTAGTTTTTGAATAAACTTTTAAATAAAAAAACTTCAAGGTTAACCTTGAAGTTTTTTTATTTAATAATCACA
>JAVHRJ010000484.1:0-2142 GCA_036171595.1 Bacteroidales bacterium | reverse complement strand
ATTGGTGTCAAACCGCTAAATATTTATAATTTGTTGCCATTGTTAAATTGCACATGCCCGCCCGCTAAATTCTAACATGGTGTTAGCCACAGTGCACTTTGTTGTTGTACAGTCAGTTGTTAATGATTACTAATTTGTCTGCTGAGACGATTTTACTATACTGTTTGTCTCGTCCTAATTCTCCAGCTTTACTTAAATCTATACATCCACTATCTTTTTTTCCAACTTTCTTATAAATTATCTACATGCCTACTTTAGTATGTAGAATTATAGTATTCATTTGTCTTATTTCGCCATATGTTTTTTTATCCATTATTTATGAAAAAAAATGTATTAATAAAGTTCGGTGCAAATGTTAAAAAAGAAAGGTTAAAACAAAATCTTTCGCAAGAAAAATTAGCAGAATTTGCCGATTTACATCGTACCTATATAGGTATGATAGAACGTGCTGAAAAAAATATAACACTTGTAAATATTGAAAAAATTGCAAAAGCATTAAATATCACTATTAGTCAATTAATTGAAGGTTAATATGAAATATCCATATTTAAACAAATCAACAAATGAATGGTCTGAAATCACAAACGACTTAATTAAAAAACATCCATTAAAAACAACAGAAATAGTTGAAATTGTATTAAAATCATGGAAATGGATTTTTAAATCCAAAATTGGAAATTTTTATATTGGTAAAGAGATTTTTTCAACTCCACAAATCATGAGTTTTTTATTACACGAATTAGTTGCATTAGCACTTGAAGAAAAACATCCTGTAATATGGAAAAAAGGCGAAGCAAAAAATGAAAAAGATTTAGTTTTCACAGAAGATAATGATTATTCAATTGAAATAAAAGCATCTTCTGATAAAAAACACGTTTTTGGTAATAGAAGTTATGCTCAAAAAGAAAGTTCAACAGCACAAAAAACAAAATCAGGTTATTACATTACAATTAATTTTGAAAAATTCGTAGAGAACAAACAACCTGAAATTACAATTATCAGGTTTGGTTATTTGGAACATACCGACTGGATTGGACAAGCTGCCGCAACAGGACAGCAAGCCCGTTTAGGTGTTGATACTTACAAACATAAATTGAAACTAATCTACGAAAAAAAAGATTAGAATAAAACAGTAGCTTTACTTTTATGTTCTCTTTCGGTAGCAATTAATCTTTTTTTGATTGTTTCACAGTAATCAGTTCTTATTTCAAAACCCAAACAATTGCGGTTGTTTTTCATTGCAACCACTGCTGTAGTTCCTGAGCCAATAAATGGGTCTAAAATTATATCATTTTCATTTGTAAAACCTAAAATCATTCGTTGCACTAAGTCTTCTGGAAATTGTGCTGGGTGGTCAGTTCGTTCGTCAGATGAACGGTCTGTTCCTGTTGTTACCTTTGCTATCTGCCAAACATCTGATGGATTTTTACCAAGAGTATTACAACGTAATTTGCCGTTCTTTTTTGAATTTGGATATTTAACGTCTGGATCTCTAATAGGGTCTAAATTAAAAGTGTAATTTTCCTTATCTTTTACATACCATAAAATTTTTTCGTTTCGTGGTGATAAGTAATTTTTACATGCCACTCCAGCTCCGTAATTCCAAATAAGTTCTTGGTTAAGATAGAATTTGATTTTGTTCCACAACAAATATGGTATTGGAATTGCCCGTGCTTTATTCTCAAGAGCAAAATAGCCAAGATTTAAAAGATAAGAACCGTTTGATTTTGTATTTAGGTAGATTAATTCTGATATTTCCGAAATCCAATTAATATAATTTTCAATTGGCAAATCATTTTCATAGTCTTTTCCAATATTGTATGGTGGGCTTGTTATTGTGCTATTAATTATTTTTGCATTTCCGTTTAGCTTTTTCAAACCTAAAGCACAATCTAAATTGTAAATTAATACTTTATCATTTCTGAAATAAGGTTCTCCAAGTAATTCAACTATTTTGTCCAATTGCATATCTTTAATTTTTTTTGCAAAAATATCAAAGAATACGATAGTATGCAAATTTTTTTTCGATTTTTAATCCTCCGTAGCTATCGGATTTTGATGTTTGGAATTTTTAGAGATGCCCTAAATATTTATTTGTTTTTTGGTTACCTTTTCCATTTTTAAGTATAAATTTATAAATCT
>JAVHRJ010000483.1:0-2147 GCA_036171595.1 Bacteroidales bacterium | reverse complement strand
TTATCCTGAAATTATTAATTATAAACCGTTATATTTGTATGGATATAACAAGTTGGCGGTAATGTAAGAGCAACCAGATAAAAACAGAATATGAATGAACTTGAACAATTTTATAAAAAACTAAATCAAAGTAATTACGATGGTCGTTCAAGTCACGAAATAAATTCTGAATTACAAAAAGTCTCAACAATACTTAACGAGAAGGAAGATTTTAAAAATTTAGAAATTTCAGAGTTAGAAAGACAAGCATTTTCAATTACAAAATCTTTCGACAAAATTGAGGATTCTGATAACGGAACTATTAATGGTTTGAGTTGGAAAATGTCAGGAACTCAAACTTTTGAGGATGGGTCAACTGGACCATTATATTGGCCAGATGTAAGGACCTTAAAAGATGAAGATTTTCAATATTTCGAAGAAAGGTATAAGTCCTGTGAAAATCTTTATGCAAAAACAGAGTTTGGACTTTTAGTCTATTTTGGAACTCGAACAGCATATTCAAAGCATACTGATTTTAAAAAATCTCTTTTTAAAGAACTTTTCGATTTAAGTCAATATTATTTAAATAAAGCTAAAAATCCAGACGATAAAAATCATTATATATTAGACTATTTTACGACTTTTAAAAATGCATTCTTAATAGCTCATAACTCTAAATTAACGGAGGAACTCGACCAAATAATAAATTCAGTTTCAGATACACATAATGAATGGAATATAACAATGGATGGCACGCTTCGTGTTCTAATTGATTTATCGAGATTAACTTCTGAATATTTTAAAGTATTCAAGAATAAAGTTGATTACGATAAAATCCTACTTAAAAATAGTAAAGGAGCAAAAGAATTAGAAAAGACTAATACTTGGGGAGCAATTTATGTTACAGACGTAAATATCGATATTGCTAAAAAAACGGATAAAGAGATTGATAGTTTTTTAGAATACAAAGCCGAACTTTATTTAAAACTTTCTGATAATGCAGAAAAAGGCAACAATATGGCTGCGGTTACATTTACCGAAAAGGCTTTAAGGTTATACCAACAAATAAAGAAAAAAGAAAAAATAACCGAAGTTGAAAAAAAATATTCCGAACAGAGAGGTAAATTTAAATTAGCAACAATTAGACAAGATTTCCCAAAAGAACATACAGACCAAATTACCCAGAATATAAAAGAAATTGTATCAGCAGGAAATGAAAATGATATTATCCACTACCTCATAATAACACCTTGGTACAACAAAATTGAGAGCATTCAGTTAATGGCAAATGATACAAAAAAGAGAAGTCCATTTATGTCAATGCTTGGTTCTTCAATTTTAGATAAATATGGTAATACTATAGATACTTTTCACACAGAGGAAGAAAAAGATACCTTTAATTTCTGGCAATCATATGGTTTCAATTTTCAAATTGGAACTCAAACAATGCATCAATTTTTCATAGAGGCATATAAAGCTGACAAAATAAGTTACGACTCAATATTAACCTATTTAGAACAAACTTGGTTCAAAGAACCCATAATAAGAAATTATAATGGCGAATCTTATGGAATAGTTCCAATCGATTTAATAAAACCTGGTATAAAACGAGTGTTTATAGAATTAGATTCTTTTTTCGCTGACAATGAATATGAATTAGATTATGTAACTATTACAGATAGTTTAGTTTTAAAAATTGAAACTTTAATTAGAAATTTTTGTGAAAAAATTGGAATAGCTACTTTTAAAACAAGACAGAAAGGTAAGGACAAATTGGTAATGGAAAAATTATTAGATGATTTGCTTGCAGATATTAAAAGTTCAGATACTAATCATACTGGATTTGACGAAGAAGACAGGGTTTTTATAAAATATGTTCTATCTGAAAAAGCTGGATTAAATTTAAGAAATCAAGTCGCTCACGGATTAATGGATTTAAATGAATATTCTTTTTCTAATATAATTTTAGTACTTTCTATAATTCTTAAAATCAGCAAATATTCATTCTCTAAAAATTAAAAAAGCAATAGTGAACGGAAAAACACTATAGCCAACACCTCATAAAATTTATGCTTACATTTAAACTAAATAGAAACCGACAAACATTCAATAATAATATTGCTACGGCGGAAAAATCTCCGATTTTTACGTCGCACAAATCTTATAAA
>JAVHRJ010000482.1:0-11078 GCA_036171595.1 Bacteroidales bacterium | reverse complement strand
AAAAAAAATAAAAGATTTTTAATTATTTTTAAGTTTATCCCACTCGGCCATTCTAACCATAATTTTTTCATATTTCTCTTTCATTTGCTGGAGTGAGCAAGTAAAGTTATTTGTTATGAAAGCAAAAATTAAGGTTTTTCCACTTTTTGTATCAACATATCCTGCATAGCTAGAAACTCTCGACATTGTTCCGCTTTTAGCAAAAACCCTTCCTTCGGCCGATGTGTTTTTTCCAATACGGCGCATTGTTCCAGTTTTACCCGATTCGGGTAAAGTATTTTTAAAAGCTTCGTAGTGCTGACTTTTATTTTTCATATACGATAAAATAAATGCTAAATGATATGCGGATATACCGTTGTACCTACTAATTCCACTTCCATCATTTATAAATAAGCCATCAATATTCATTTTTTTACTACTCCAATACGAAATTTCTGAATTAATTCCCGATTGGCGAGTACCAATGCCACTTCTTCTTAAACCTAAATGTTTTAAAATATGTTCGGCAAATAAATTCCTACTAATTAAATTTGTTTCAGAAATTATTGAATAAAGCCTTGACGAATATGTTGAAATTATTTCTTTTCGTTCACCTAAAATATTTTGTTTTGTTAATCGCATTTCTCTTATTGTTGTTGCGGTATCGCAAACTTTTACTCCATTTCTTTTAAGCCAAAAATTTAATTGAAATGCTGCAGCAAGTGCAGGGTCGGGAATAATTCCAACCATTGTTGAATTGCCTTGTCCAGATGGGTAAAATCCTTGTATATCATATTGTTTGCCATAAGTCATGCCAATAAAATATGTTTGAAGTTCGCCTATACCTGCTGGAGAAGAGAAATTATTAAATCTAATTCCTGGAATATATGGTTTCATATTTGATGAATTAGAATAGATAGCAGTTTTATAATTTGGGTTAAAATGGAAATCGAATGTGTTATCTTTAAAACTTAAACCACTTGCAGGTTGACAGTAATAATTTTGAATTTCGCCATAACTCCATGTTGGGCATGCAAGTTCATCTTCATAAATTGATGCATCGCCAATAACATACCCATTAATAGAATCTATTCCAAGTTTTTTAACTGCATTTCCCCAACGATTTACAATATTTGATTCATCGTTACGCCCAAGGGTAGGGTCGCCGCCACCTTTTATTATAATATTACCATTTAATATATGGCCTTCAGAAATATTTCCGTTGTATTGCAATGTTGTTTTAAACGACATATTTCCACCAAGCAATTCTAATGCAGTGGCAGTAGTTACTAGTTTTAGTACAGATGCAGGCACCAAACTTGTTTGTGCATTATGTTGATATATTACATTTTCAATTGAGTCTTCAGATATAATTATCCCAATTGATGCGTGAGTTAGTGAACTGTCTGCTAAAAAATTTTCTATCTCATATTTTAGCGAGTCAATGAGTTGCATTTTTATTGATTCGGTTTTTTTACTTTGTTTTACTTGTATTTTTGTTTTTTGTTTTTGCTCGTTGTTACAAGAAATAAAAATTATAATAAAAAGTATATAAATTAATTTTTTTAAAGTAGTCATTAATTGTTAGTTTTTAGTTCGCAAAAATAAAAGAATAAATGTGAAAAAATATTTATTTCTTTACAACTCTTTTCCCATTTTCATAAGTAACAGTAAATGCTCCGCTTACGCCACAATTTATACGAAAATTTTCAGCATCAAGTTTTGTAGCAAAATTACCAATAGTGTATTTATAAAGACCATCAGTAAGTTCTTCAAATAAAGTTGAGTTGTCACTATAAATTTCTTGCATAATGTTTTTATTAATTTTATTTTTGTTTGCTGCAATTTGAACTCTGTAAACAATATTTTGATTAATGTTTTTAGTCGGTAGAATTATATTATTTATATTGTTATTAATTTCTATATTGTTATTTGTTTTAGTTTGATTAATTATGTTAAATGGGACTATGCCTACAGGGTATTTTTTTCGTTCCTTTTTAATAATATAATAAAAATTCCCAAAAATTTCTTTATATCCTGTAATTCTGTAATCGACAGATATTAATAAATTTAACGTAAATGTTGATTTATCAGGTAAATTTATCCATATAAATTTAATTAATTGTCCTTGGCATATTGAAGTTGCCCCTGCCGATTCAATAACTTTGCTTTTAAACCCGACAGGTAAGTATAGTTCAAGTTTTGCAAATCCACTGATATTTTCTTTAGATATATTTAAGCTAATATTAAAATCGGTTCCAGCCGTAATGTTTTCATTATTGCTAAAGTCAATTTTTATTTGATTTTGTGCAGAAAGCAATAGGAAGTTACAATTTAGAAGAATGATAATATATAGTTTCAGAAATTTCATTCTTTATGTTTTTTTGAAATTATATACGTATTGCAATTTTAAATGTTATTATTTAAGATTACTACAAATTCTAAGCATGTATTGTTCGGCTTGAATATAATTTAAGTTTCTGGCTTTTTCCCAATCGCTACATGCACCTAAATTGTTTTTTAATTCGAAATAAGTTAACCCACGATAATAAAAATACTCGCCGTTATTTGGGTTAAGGTCAATTGCCATACAGAAATCGGAAAATGCCATGTTGTAGTCGCCTTTATCTAAATAACAACGTCCACGATCGTTATAACAATATGCTAATGAATTGTCGATTTTTAATGCTTTTGATAAAAAATCGATTGCTTTAGTATTGTCTTTGTTTAAGTAGGCTGATTTACCTGCTAAATATAAAGCGTTAGCATCTTTATAATAAAATGATTGATATTTAATAAAATCATTTATTGCTCCATTATAATCGGTTATTTCTAACTTTGCTAAACCGAGTTCTTTTAATTGAATAATGTTATAAGGTTCAATATTTAGAGCATTAGTGTAATCTGTTATGGCTTTTTTAAATTTGCCATTTTTGTATAAAAGTTTAGCACGCAAGTATAATATATCTGCTCTGTTAGGGTTTAATTTAATAGCATTATCTAAACTTAATAATACTTCTTTTGGATTATTGCCAAACTCAAATGCTTTAGCACGCCAAAGCCAAAGTTCATCTTTTTGTGGATAATGTTTTAATGCACTATCAATAATATCAAAAATGTCTGAATGAACTTCTTTTTTGTATAAATAATAAATATCTGCAATATAATTTTCGTATTCAGAAAACCAATTATTTTTCCAAATTTCTGTCCATTGAAATGTTTTTTTAAATTCAGTAAATGAACTGTCAGTTTTAATAATATTTGAAGGTAATTTATTGGTTCCTTGCAAATATTTTCGAAGCCAGATATCAGCTTGTTCCCAATTTTGTAATAAAGCATTACATTTTGCGATTTCGTAATTCGAATTATTATTTCCACTTTCAGTCACTTTTTTAAAATCTGAAATTGCATTGTTGTACAATTTGTTTTTTAAATAAAGGCAAGCTCTTTGAGTATAATAATTCGATTCAGGTTTTATGTCAATAGCTTTAGAAATTAAAATTATTGATGTGTCAATTTTGTTATAACTTTCTTCAACTTTTGATTTTATAAAATAGTCTAAATCAGATTGTGCAAATGTAAAGCATACAGAAGTTAAAAGGTAAAATAAAACAAAAAATTTCATTATTGATTGCTAGCTTTTTTTAAAAATGATACTTGAATAAAACCTGTTATGTTTCTAGGTTCAATACCCGATAATCGTCTTTCGTAAACATCACAAATGTAATAATAGATGCCAGGTGTTACAAGTTTTTTAGAGTCAATATCTTTGCCATCCCATTTTATATCTGGGTTATCGGTTTTAAAAACGAGTTTCCCCCAACGATTAAAAATTTGCATGTCAACTTTTTCTACAAAGCGATATGGGCCAGGTATATATAAGTCATTTTGATTGTTATCATCAGGTGTGAAAATATTAGGAAGTTCGTAATATGTGCATTCATCAACGCAGATGCGAAGTTTAGTTCGACTCTCGTTTAAAAATGAATCTACTGCAGCAATGTAATAACAACCTGCCAATGAATATTCTGGAAAATGGTCGAATGTTGTATCATTTGCATTGTTTTTTGTTTCTAGAAGTAACATTTCGCCATTTAATGTTGTTGAGTAATAAATGTTGTATCCAGTAACATCATCGGCACAATAATGGTTTGGGTTATTCCAAGTTAAATGATTAACAAAAAGTAAACATTCTGAATTTATTGTTAAACTGGGTGAGCATGGCGGAGTAGTATCAATTGGTATAGCACAAATTTCTTCTGAAAAATTTATTAATGGGTCAACAAAATTTCCAATTAAATATTTGCCTAATGTTTTAACTTTATAACAATATGTTTTCCCATTTATTAAATTAGAATCAATATATTGAGTTGTGTTTGTTGACCCAATAGAATCGTAATTTAGTGTGTTGGTATTCAACTTAAAAATATCGTATCTATAATTAATCCAAGGTACATTCTTTTTAATATTTAGAATAATTTGATTGTCATTTGGTATTGGCTCTAAAAATGGAGAAGATGCAATATTTGGAGCACCTATTAAAAATCTATTTCCGGATTCATCGTTATAAAATTCAATTTTATATGAATATGGATTTGAAGTAGTATTTAGTAATGTGTCATTATAAATTGTGTCGTTTATATTGTTTAAAGAATCGATTAGTTGAAGTGATTGTCCCCATAAATCGGCTGAACGATAAATTAAATATTTATATGGACCAGGTGCAACTGATATGTCAAAATCTGTAGGTTTTGACCATTCGATATACATTTTGCCATTTGTTATATCAGTATTAGTAACGCTTACATGAGTAATTACAGGGATTCCTTTTACTAACTCGGTGCAGACTTCGTTTGATGCATAACTTTCAGCTCCATCGTCAAAAACAGCATCAATTCTATAACAATATTCATAACCAATAGGAAGTCCTAATCCATTATCATTATCGAGATAATGTGTAGAGTCGATGCCATTAACAGTTGCTATTTTAATAAAGCCAGTGTATGATGGAACACCTGTTTCGCATGAATCGGGATTCCATCCCGAAGGACTATTCCGTCTGTAAATATCATAATGTTTTGCTTGATTGCAAATGCAAGCATCCCAATTTAAAAATACAGAATTTGTTGTAGGTGATAAGGTTAAATTAGTAGGCGGTGGACTAACAATTTTGATGTTAACATGTTCTTGTCCTGTTAAAACAACATCATAATTATTGTCTTTTGCACGAAATACAACAAGATATGGGAATCTTGCAACATGTGTGCAATTCGTATTCCATACAAAGTTATTTGTTACAGTTCCCAATCCATTAACTTCATTAAAAATTGCAGGATTATTTGGTACTTGAAATGGTCCGCCATAAGCACTTAAAGTTATTCCATCGCCATTGACATCGGTTGCAAAAACAGGAAAATTAATAATTGTTCCTGCTTCTACACATAAATCTGGAATTGGAGAAATTAAAGGAGCTATATTGCTTGTGGCTACTACCTCAATTTGAATATCTCTTTCAATTTCACCTATTTTAATATAATGTTTGGTTGGCTTATAAAAACGCCATTCTTCAATTAGCATTGCAACATTATATATTCCATATTGTTGAGGCGAATCCCAAATTAAATCGCCAGTAATAGGATTAACAGTTATAGAATTACTAGCGTAAGGAAAAGTGTACCCTGGAATAGGTAATGCGTTATCGCCTAAGCACACAGTAAGTTTATATGAAAGACTATCGCCATCAGGATCCCATGCACCAGGATTGTGAATAAAAACATTAGAAATTTTTGCTTTATCAATAGGTGGATATGTTAGTACAGGAGTTGAATTGCTCCCAACCATTGCGTTAATATTTAAAGTTGTTCGAATTGTAAATGGAACATTAACTGAGTTTGGAATGTTTTGTACTCCATCGTTTCTGTTTTGGTCGGACATTACAATAATATAAATTCCATTTCCAGGATAGGTGTGAGTTCCTATATATGTGTTTTTTTTATATAAATCACTTAATAGAACGTATGATGTTCTAGCAACAATATTTGATGTCCCATCTCCCCATTGAATTTCGAGTTCGGGGCGATCGGCTTGTGAAGGAGAGTATGTGTATGTAACTAATGTTATTTCATAAGTTGTTCCTGAAATATGTCTGTATCGAATTTCGCCAGCTCTGTTATGAGTGGCATAAGTAAGCAACGAAGTAAAAGTTAGAAATAATATTATAAAAATGTATTTCATTTTAAGAAGATATTTTAAATGAGGTTTTGTGTTTATCTAATGTGTAGCCATTTTCAATGTTGTTATATTTCATAATCACTAAATTTGTCATATCTGGATAATAATCATTTAGCAAATTGTTATCAACTTGTATAGTTTCAATTTTGCCCGAAAGTTGATAAGTAAAATATAGCCAAATTGCACCATCAATTATTTCTTTTCGAACAAATTTAAGTTTCTTTTGAGAAAGTTTATTGTTATTAATTGTAAATTTAACATTATTTCTGATATAATTTAAAATGTAATTATCGGCATTTGATAATTCGTTTGTTTTTCCAAGATTGAGTTCAACAGAATTGTTTTTTAAAATTACATTTTGAAAATCGTCTAAAAATAATTTTATTGAAACATCGAATGCTTTGTTGTTAGAGTTAAAATTAATATTTGTAACTGTAACATGAATTGGGTGAAACGATGTAGAAATAGTAAAGCAAATAAATAATATTAAATATGTTGCAAGAAATCTCATTGTGTTATAAAACAATAAAATTAGTATAAATTTATATTTTTACAAAAAATATTTATTTATGAGCATTTTTCAATTGTATTTAAATTTAGGAATAAATCATATTGCTGATTTTAGAAGTTACGACCATATTTTATTTATTACTTGTTTGTGTGCCGTTTATCTTTTAAAACAATGGAAACAAATTTTGGTTTTAATTACTGCTTTTACCATTGGCCATACAACATCACTTATATTAGCAACTCTAAAAATTATAGTTTTTCCAGTGTCGATTATTGAATTTCTAATACCTATAACAATTTTTATTACTGCATTTTGGAATTTATTTATTAAAGCTGATAATATTTCAATTAAAACGCATTACATTAAATATATTACTGCTATATTTTTCGGATTAATTCATGGAATGGGCTTCTCAAATTTTTTACAAACTTTATTAGGTAAAGAGTCTAGTATTTTAATGCCACTTTTTTCGTTTAATGTTGGTATTGAACTTGGACAAATAATAATTGTAAGCATAATACTTTTAGTTAGTTATGTTTTAACTTCTTGGTTTAAAGTTTCCCGTCGCGATTGGATTTTTATATTTTCGGGTGCAGGATTAGGAGTTTCATTAACATTAATGATAGATAGATTTCCATGGTAATAATAAATGGTTCGTTAGAACACGAACCATTGAATTAAATTATGGTGGGTTCTAAAAATTCATTTTTTTTGAATAATGAATATTGATTAACGATTTTTGATTTTAGAAGTACTTAAAAATAAACAATCTAAAACTTATGGTGAGTGAAGTCGAACTATCGGTGTAAATTATTTTTTTAATTAGAACTCCCCTTATAAAAGTCCTCGTTCTTTAATATATATGTTTAATTCTTTATCACTATTTAATTCGTTTTGCACAAAAGCTTCCATTGTTATTCCGTTTTTCTCGATTGCTGATGCAAATAATTTTGTGAAATTACCTAGCTTTTTATTAGTTCTAATACCTTTTTTAACTTCTAACCATTCAACAATTACGTTATAGAATTTTAATTTATGTTCTTTTTTATAATGAACCACAGGCATTGTTCCATTAATACAAACAAAGTTTAATGGATATTCGCTTGGATGAAAAATAACAAAGAACCAGTGCCAAATTAATATTGCTAAGGTTGCTAAAATTGCTTCATAAAAATGTATTATTTGGCTAACTTTAATAACCCAAACAGGAGCCCAATCGCCTACAATTGTTGGAAACCAAAGAATAAAACCTGTTAAACCCATTACTAAAGTGCCCCAAATTAATGCCCAATATTCAAGTTTTTCGGCGTAGTTATAGTTATTAAATTCAGGTTGTTTTTTCTTTAAATGTATATAAAACAACATGTTGTTCATAGCTTGAGAAATATCACTAAATTGAGGGAATAAACCTTTTAAAACGTCTCTTCCTCTTGATGTAACTATTAAATATGCAGCATGATAAACTGATAATGCAATCATTATTACAGCCGAAATTCGGTGTACCAATTGGCGAATAACTTCATCGAAACCTAAATGATATAACATTTTACCAAAGCCACTGTTCGGGTATTTTAGTTGAAAACCAGAAATTGCTAGAATAATGAATGATGTGAGTAAAACTGTATGCTGAAATAATTCGTTTTTTGTAAAGCGTGGAATTCTTATCTCTGTTTTTGATTTTTTATACCTTATAATTATTTCGTGAAATAAAATTGCAGCATTGTGTAAAAACATCCATCCAACAACAATAACAATTAGCCAAATATATATTAATTTAACAATATCTTCGATATTTTTTGCAGAACTAACCTGGCTTACATGCGAATAACTATTAGCAAAAATTTCAGTTGCATCTTTATGGCATTTTTTGCAAGTTGTAATAATGTTAGTTTTATTTATTGATGATTGAGGATTGTCTTTTGGCAAAATTTTATGAACTTCATGGCAATCAACGCATAGAGCTGCGTCTTTTTCACCTCTTGCAGATGCTAAACCATGATAACTATCTTCGTAATTTCCTGCACTTTTGCTCGATAATCCGTATCTTTCAGAAAGTAATATGTTTTGATGACACTGAAGACAAGTGTTTGATTGTATTCTTTTTATCTCGTCTCTTTTGTTTAACGAATTTATTGCATGCATGCTGTGTTCGCTATGGCAATCGTTACACGATGGAGATTCTCTAATACCTTTTTTTACACCAATCCAATGAATAGATTGTTTGTATTCATCTACAACTTTCTTATGACATTGTTCGCAAGTATTTGGAATATTTACACTTGCTATTTTTGAACCAACTTGTATTCTGTTTTTTATATCGTGCGAGCCGTGACAAGTTATACATGTAGCAGCTTCTTTCCCATTTGCAACAATCTCACCATGAATACTTTTTGAATACATTTTACCTGGAGATTTTACCGCAAACAAATGTCTTTTTGCAAATTCAGGATTATCGTGACATTTGCCACAAGTTTTTACTAAATTGGTTGGATAAATCCAGCTTTTTTTACTCGATACTGAATCAATACTATGCGAACCATGACAATCCCAACATTGTGCAGCCTCGTTTATTCCTTCTGTTAGCGATAACCCATGAATACTCTCTTTATGTTCTTGGGCAATATCGCTGTGGCATAAATAACAATCTGCAATAACTCCATCTTTTGGTGCTTTGCTGTGATTATCAATGTTGTTTACAACGTAACTATGACAATTAGAACAATTTAATTTATTATGAACAGATTTTTCTAATTCAGATTTATGAATTTTCTCGTTGTGACATTTATTACAACTTTCGTTTTTGTCAATAGTTGAATGGTAAATTGATTTTAGTACTTCAGTTTTATGACATTTACTACAATATGTTTTTTGTTTGTTTACGACTTTTGATGGATTTATAATATTGTGTGTTCCATGACATGTTTTACAATTTGGTGCGTTTTTTTCTTCAACTTTCATTATACTTCTATGAACGTCGTTATTCATTTGTTTATTTAATGCTGAATGGCAATTTGCACAATCTACTTTTTTGGCAGAACCTTTTTCATGTTCTTCACTTTTTATATCTTTATGACAATCGCCACATTTTACAACTTTATCGTGAACAGTATTCGAAATTAAATTCTCGTGACAATCTAAACAATTTATTTTTTGCGAAAACGAATTATTACTAAATAATATAATAGTAAATAACGCAATAATTAGTTTTAGAAAGTTGATTTTCATAAGTAAAATTATTATATGATTAATCGTAAAATTATTAAAAACTATTCTTATATAAAATGCTAATGAACACATTATTCTATGTTTAGTAACAACTAAATAATTATGTGCTTCAAATTATTAATATTTTTACAACAATAATAGTAATAATTGTATATTTTAAATAAAAAAATGCTATATAAATAAAATTAAATATACATACCTTATCAATGTGTTATACAACAGAAATATATATGTTTTATAACATTTTATATTCTGCTATACAAAAATACTTTTGTATCAAATTAAATTAATAATAAATCATCATGAAATTACCACGTAGTTATTTTAATTACATTTCTTATTTAGGAACAATTACTGCTTTAATAGCATGGTTTGCAATAATATTTTTTATAATACAAATAAATTTTTTCAGTTTAGAAAATGTTTATTTTGATTTATATGCATATTTAGTTACTCCTGCTTTTTTAGTTTTAGGATTGATTTTGATACCTATTGGTATGTATCTAAAAAATCGAAAAATTAAAAAAGGGATATTTTTATCTGATGATAAATTATTAATAATTAATTTAAAAGACCCAAAAACAAGAAATGGAATTTTAATTTTCTCTATTGTTACTGTTTTCTTTATTATTTTTACAATTATTGGTAGCTACAAAGGATTTCATTATACTGAGTCGGTAGAGTTTTGCGGAAAACTTTGTCATAAAGTTATGGACCCAGAATTTATTGCATATCAACATTCTCCTCATGCAAAAGTAAAATGCGCAGAATGTCATGTTGGCGAAGGGGCCGATTTTTATGTAAAATCGAAAATGTCGGGGATGAGACAGGTTTATAAGTATTTGCTTGGAACCTATCCCAGACCAATTGAAACACCTATAGCAAATTTACGACCAGCTCGCGAAACTTGCGAAAAATGCCATTGGCCTCAAAAATTTTATACTAACAAAATTAGAAATGAAAAATATTTTCTTTCTGATTCAGCAAATACCGAATGGAATTTAATTATGAAGATGCGAATTGGTTCCGATCATTCATCATTAGGAAACACTGAAGGAATTCACTGGCATATAAACCCAAATGTTGAAATAGAATATGCTTCAGATTTTAAACGTCAAACCATACCTTGGGT
>JAVHRJ010000481.1:0-2157 GCA_036171595.1 Bacteroidales bacterium | reverse complement strand
TACTAATGCAAATCGGAGTAAATAAGAGAGTTAGTTTAATTACTATTTTTTTGTTGGGTATTACTCCATGGCATATACAGTATAGCCGGTCTGGTTTTGAGGTTACTTTGCTTTCTTGTTGTTTAATATTTGGCATTTATTTCTTAATAAAAAAGAAATTATGTTTATCAGCATTGCTTTTTAGTCTGAGTCTTTATACCTACAGTACGGCTATTATATTGATGCCATTACTGGTATTATTGACATTTTATTTTTATAAAATTGATTTTAAAAATATTGTTAAATTTACTATATTTGGAATATTTTTTTCATTACCAATTATTTATCAATTATTATTTGGTCATTTAGGTGACCGTTTTGGGACCTTATCAATTACTAATAATAAGGATGTGATTGCAGAGGTGATTGATTATAGAAATAGTTCTGATAATACTTTTGTGTCAAAAATATTTTATAACAAATATGTAATTGCCGGCAAAAAGATTGTATTTAATTATAGTAATGCATTTAGCTCTAATTTTTTGTTTAATGAGGGTGATGTGACCTTTAGACATTCGCTTCATCAGGTTGGTAATTTGTTTTGGATTGAGTTGCCACTGATATTAATGGGTTTAATTTATTTAATAATATTAAAAAAGTATTTGTGGCTGATTGGATTTTTATTGATCTCCCCTGTTGCTTCTAGCTTGACTGTTGATGGATATAACCATGCAACGAGATTGTTTTTATTGGTGTTTCCACTATCTTTTTTGGCGGCATATGGTTTTGAGAAATCAAATAAATTTAAGTTTTTGATAGTTGCTGTTTTATGTTTTGAGTTTTTGCGATTCCAGTATTTTTATTGGAATTTTTACAGGCAGCAATCTTGGAAATGGTGGCACACAGGCTATAAAGCGTCAATGCAATATATAATGGTGAATAAGGATAAATACAATAAAATAGTTATGGATAATACCTATGAACCGGCATTGATTCGGTTTTTATTTTGGAATAATATTGACAGTCGGGTGATTTTTGATTTGGCTGATGATGCGAATGTTGATGTTGATGGTTTCAATGGTTTTTGTTTGCAGGACAAATATTGTTTTGTTAATTTTGAGAATAAATTTAAATTAGAAAATTTAAAAGATGGTACTTTGTATTTAATTTCACAGGAACGAAATGTGGGTGGGGATTGGGATTGGAGTAAAACTCCCCCGTCGGGAATTATGGTTTTAAAAACGGTACGAAATTACCAAAATTTTCCTATTTTTTATTTGGTAAAAAAAGAATAAAATTTTTGACTTGTCCAAGTGATAAAGAATATTAAGTAATGTTGAAAAATTCCGTGATAAATTTTAGATGATGGTATCAGCCGTCGCCACTGATTTGCTGAATTTGCAATTTTGGCACCACTGGCTCCATGGCGATGAATAACATTGCCCTGTGGATAAAATATTATTTGTTTACTTATATTTCTGATTTGCCGACAAAGTTCTAGGTCTTCGTAATAAAAAAAATATCTTTCGTCCCAGCCTCCAATTTTGTCATAGTTTTGTTTTGAAATTAAGAGGGCACCGCCAGAAATATTTGGTACTGATGTTGGTGTATTTTGTGTTGGTGTATTTTGTGTTGGTGTATATTTTGTGTACGAGCCAATATTATGTAACCAATATTCTTTAAATGCATTTAGAGCTGTTTGGTGAGGTATGACTGAACCTTGGATTGTTAAATCTGGGTTTAAAAATTTGGGACCAACAATGCCAGCATCATTATTTGATTCTAAATATTTAACCATGTCAATTAAAGTTTTATCAACCAATTCCATATCTGAATTTAGAAAGAATAAGTATTCACCAATTGCTTGTTTAGCACCAATATTGTTGGCTTTAGAAAAACCTAAATTGCTGGCATTAATTATCAATTTACAATTTTCAATTTTTAGTGAATGAATAAATTTATTAATTTCTGCTACTGTATCATCGGTTGAGGCATTGTTTACTATTATAATTTCGAAGATATCAGGTGATAAAAATTTATAAATTGTTTTGAGACACTTTAAGGTAATATCGGCGGTGTTCCAAGTGGGGATAATAATTGATAAATTAACGCCTTTCATTTAAAAAGTTCTAACAATTGCAAATCTGTGAGTCTGGAATCGACAATTTGGGGTGGATG
>JAVHRJ010000480.1:0-2157 GCA_036171595.1 Bacteroidales bacterium | reverse complement strand
TAATTATATAAATGTCAAATATATAAATTGTTATTAAATATTAGACAGGTATTTTGTTAAAAATATATGTAGGCTACAAACGCGTGTAATTTTATTATGTAAATAATCGTCGCTTGCTGGTGTTACTACAAAATTTGTTTTAGTTTTTAAATCATTTGTTACTTCATACCAGCCTTTTGTTAGTTGAGGTGTATTACTTAATTTAATTTCTACACAGGCTACTGGTCTGCTACCACGAACTATTACTAAATCGGCTTCGGCTCCGTGATGTGTCCTATAAAAATATACTTGAGTGCCTTTAGGTCTGAGTTGTTTAATTTGTTCAATTACAAACCCTTCCCATGAAGCACCAACTGCAATATGTGTTTGTAAATCGTCAAAAGTTCTTATTCCGTTTAAGTAATGCAAAATACCACTATCGCGAAAATAAACTTTAGGTGCTTTAACAATGCGTTTACTAATATTAATAAACCATGGTTGCAAGCGTGTTATAAGAAATGCACTTTCTAAAAAATCGAGATATTTAACTACGGTTGGTCGGCTTACACCAAGAGAGCGTGAAATAGATTCGTAATTTAATATATTGCCATTTATACTTGTAAGCATTGCCCAAAGTTTTGAAACTGTTGATGGTGATAAACTTTCGTTAGTTAAAAAATTAACATCACGTTCTATAAAATTACGATAATAATTTTCTACCCAGTTGTACCAATATGTGTTTGTTTTTAATGTTAATGCTTCGGGGTATCCACCTCTGAACCATAAATGATTTAAACTTATTTTTGCTTTCAGAGCTTCTAAAACATTAACTGGCGGTAATTCAATATTTGCGACTCTTCCGGCTAAAGTTTCGGAAACTCCTTTTGCTAAAGTGGGTGAAACAGATCCTAATAAAAGAAATCTTCCTGGTTTCCGTTTTTCGTCAATTGAAGGACGGAGTGCTGTAAAAAGTTCGGGCATTGCTTGTGCTTCATCAACAATAACGCATTTGTTAATGTTTTGTGATAACATAGTTTCAATATCATTTAATTTTCGCCTATCTGATGCTTTTTCTAAATCAAAATAGATGGCTTTGGCTTTAAGTTTTTTAGCAACTTGCTTGGCTATGGTTGTTTTTCCTATCTGTCTTGCACCAAGTATTGTTACAGCGGGAAACTGTTTCATTAAAGCAGTAATTTCTGTTAATGTTTTTCTATTTATCATAATTAGTATTGAAAATTATAATGCAATATTACGAATTTCTCGGATAATAAAAAAAAATATAAAAATATTAACCGTGAATATTATAAATGTTATTTACGATTTTCACGTATATATTAATGTAATATGTTATTTAATATTACGAATTAATTTATACTTTGTCTAGAGTGCGAAGCGTTTTTTTAAGATTATATTGACAATTATGGTTGCATCTAAAAAATTAATCTTACGTCATTTTGATTATAATGAAGTTTAGGATTTATTTAGAACAATTTTATAAACTAAATGAGTAATTTAATTAACAGGTTTTTATGAAATTGTAATCTTGTTTTTTTTAGGAATTAAATGATTTTGAGTATAAAATTTTTAATTTATTTGTAATCTTAATTTTTAGTAACCACTTAAATATTCATATTTATTTTATATTTTTGTGAATTGCCTCTTTAGCTCAGTTGGTAGAGCAGCTGTTTCGTAAACAGCAGGTCGTGGGTTCAAGTCCCATGAGAGGCTCCAAAAATCTAAATTCAACATTCGATATTCGAAATTGAATTAAAAAATAACGAATAACGAACATCGAACTCCGAATAATGAAGTATAAAAAATCGATATTCGTTATTCAGCGTTCGAAATTTAGATTTAAGATTTATTTTTGGGTTATTTGTTATAAGTGCCAAAAAATTGTTTCGTGGGGACACGAACCAAGGGGCAGAGGCTCAAATTTCGGCTTTTATATTCTTTTATTTAAGAACAAGGAACACTGATTTTTGATTTTTCAATTTCGTAAATCATCAATCCTTGTTCGTTATTCATTATTTTTTTATCTATCAAGTCTTTTGAGTAAAATATTGTTTTCTTAGCTTGACACCAATATGAATTTTCTGGACGAAACTAAAATAACCGTTAATAACGAATAACGAACATCGAACTCCGAATAATGAAGTATAAAAAATCGATATT
>JAVHRJ010000479.1:0-11129 GCA_036171595.1 Bacteroidales bacterium | reverse complement strand
AAGTAATTTGTTATATCGGTAACGTTACCTTTTTCGTCCCACTCAGTTTTTTCTAGGTAAACACCATTTCTAAATTTGGCTTCTTTTTTCTTTTGGCCATTTTCATAGTACCAAATATTTTTACCATTCATGTCGTCATCAACATAGTTGGCATCCATTCTTAATTGTCCGTTAGAATACCAATAACGCCATTTGCCAGTTTTCTTTCCCGAAGTATATGCTCCTTCAATTTTCTTTTTTCCGTTACTGTACCAATATTCCCAAAAACCATCTTTTACTCCATTTTTATATACGCCACGTAATCCTTTTTGTCCTGTTTCGTAGTAACCATAACATTGTCCAGAATATGGTTCAGTAGCTTTTTTTAAGAACATAACTTGCGAGTGTTCTTCTAACTGTGAGTTGTCAATTCCTTGAGCAAATGTTTTGTCTAAAAGATTTTGGTAGTATGTTATAAGTGGCTTTCTATATAAGTCGTTTTCAATTAAATTTTTATCTTTTCGGTCTAAAACTTCAATTGTAACTGCAACGTTTTCTTGCGATGGGCAGTAGGGGCAAGGGAACCACGAAATAGTAAAAGTTACTTTATCGGGAATGCCATTAATTTTAACTTTTTTCCAACGAATAAAATTTGTTTTAATTTTTGCGTCGCCACCAAAAGTTTCTTTTAAAATACTAATGTAATTAGCTGCATTTTGTAATTCGCGAGTAGAAAAGGTTAATAAATATTGCGATTTGTCATTTTTTTTACTTTTCCATTTTAGTGCTTCAACATTATCGTAACACATTGCAACTACCTCATTTAAAAGAAATAATGAATCTTCAATTTCTATATGCAATAATTGTTTTAAATTAATTTTAGCAATAGGTAGTTTTATTTGTTTGTAACCAATTGATGAAACTATCAATGTATCAGATAAATATTGCGACTCAAATGGTAATTCAAATTTACCGTTTTCGTCTGTAATTGTACCAACTGTAGTTTTTTGAATGTGCACACTTGCAAAACTAACAGGTTGATCGTTTGAAACAGAATATACGCCACCTTTCAAAACAATTTTATCGCCATTTTGAGCAAATAAATTATTCGAAAAAACAAGAATTAATATAACAATGGTGCGTAGCATTTTATTTTTTTCAAACCTACATTAATTTTAAAAATTTAACAAGTTTGTATAATCACTTAAAATTAAGCTTATTGAATGATTATTGTGAATAAAAATTATGAAATAAATTGTTTAAAAACATTAATTTATTATTCGAACGATAAAAGTGAAGGGCTTGAACTTGATTCTTTTTTGTTGCCTAATTCATGAATTTCGTTTTTTATTTCAGCAATTTCATCAAGAGCAACAGGATTCGAAATTGTTTTTTCTTTTTTCTTTGATTTCGATTTTACTTGAGGTGTAGCAACTGGTGTATTTAAAAATTGATTATTAATGATATCAAGTTTATTCGAACTTATAAAAATACCCCACTCTAATGCTTTAGGTATCGATTTAATTGTTAATTCAATTTCCCATTCGTCGGTTTTTCCAAAACGAGGTATTACTGTAAATTCTGTTTTTTGTTGAAGGCAATAATCTATAACTAATTGAATGTTTTTTGATTTTGCTAAAATTTGTGTTTTTTCGTTCATGTTAATTATTTTTATAAAAGGCTACAAAAATAAAAAAAGACATTGAAAATACAATGTCTTTTTTTTATTTTATTAATATATTAAATATCAATTATTAATAATTTAAAAATTAAATTTTTACCAACCAAAAATAGAGTTGCTAACATTATGAGAATAGGGATTAGAATATGTATTAAATGGCGAATTTCCTTTGTTTAGTTGTATTTCGAAATACATACTTGAGTGTTCGTTAATGTTATAGCCTATTCCTAATTTTCCGCCTTTTGATTCGTTGTAAAATGCTGTGTTTATATTGTTTTTGGGTGCATTATTTAATGATGTGTAAGCTCCTCCAGTTAAAAAAACTTTTTCGTTAATTTTATACGAACCTTGTGTGTAAAAGAATGTGCCGTTTATTGTATTAAAACGATTTGAATTATTTTCAGAAAACTTATTTGAAATATTAAAAGAACTGAAAATAAATCCAGCTTGTATGGATAGCTTTTTTGTTAAATCAACATTGTAGTTTGGGGCAATAAAAGAACCATAATATCCATTTCCATTATAACTTCCACCAAAAGCACCAGCGTTAACTCCCCATTTTCCAGAAATATTTTTTTGTTTCAAATTTGATGGGTTAAAATAATCGCTTATACTATCGGTTTGACCCATAGAAAAGCTAAAAACAAAGAGTAATGATATTGTGGAAATTAATATTTTCATATGAAAATTATTTATTCAAAAGTACAAAATATTTTATGGTAATAATTTATATTTAACTTAAAAATCTTTAAATGATAAAATTAATAAAAATTACTCATTATCAATATCTGGTATATAATTGGTTGTAAGAACTTTAAATTCAGTTCTTCTGTTAATTTGGTTTGCTTGGTCTTTAAGTTCTTGTGTTGCTAATTTATTAATATAATCTGCATTTAAAACGTCGCCTTCTTTAAAAACTCCATCTTTTGCAATTCTACCATTAATAATTTTCGAAATGTTTTTCCCGTATCCTTTAGCAACAAGACGGTCTTTTGTTATTCCCTTTTCAACAAGATAATCAACAACCGATTGTGCACGTTTTTGCGAAAGTGTAATGTTACTAATTGAATCGCCAATCATATCGGTATGTGAGCTAAGTTCAATAGTGATATTTGGATTAGCTTTTAAAATATCGACTAATCCGTTTAGTTCTTTTTTTGCTTCGGGACGCAATTCCCATTTTCCAAAATCGTATAAAACATTTTCTACTTCAACCGGATTTGAAATAGATGCAAGCCTAATTTCATCTCTAAAAACTTTGCTGTCGGCTAATTCAGCTGTAGTAATTCTGCCTTTTCCATTTAAATATCCTTCTTTTTTTGCAAGATATATATAATCGGTATGTTGGTTAAGTTTATATCTAAAAGTTCCATCGTCTAAAGTTGTAATATCCAAATCGGTACCATCACTTCCAACAATTCTAATTCGAGCACCTTTTATAGGTTGATCGGTATTTTCGTCTTTAATAACACCTTGTAAAACAAATTCCATTGCTGGAAGAATAAATGAATAAATATCATCTTTGCCTCTTCCACCTTTACGTGACGAACAAAATAATCCTTCTTCTTGATTTCCTTTGTATATAATTCCAAAATCATCTTCTGATGAATTTAAAGGGTATCTCATATTTTCAACAACCCATTCGTTATCTTCATTTTTTGTAGCTTTAAATATATCTAGTCCACCCATGCCTGGATGACCATTTGAGCAAAAATATAATATCCCATTTTCTCTAATAAATGGATACATTTCGTCGCCTAATGTATTTATTTCCATTCCAAGATTTTTAGGATTTGCAAATGGTTTTGATTTTGATTTACGTTCCATCACATAAATATCGTTTCCTCCAAAACCACCTGACATATTCGAAACAAAATACATTGTAAGTCCATCTTTAGAAATTGATGGGTGTCCAACAGTTATACTATCGTTTGCAATTTGAACAATTTCGTAGTTTAGCCAATCGTCACCAGCATCACGACGTGCTTTATAAATTTGACAACCAAGTTTTATTCCTCTAACTATCTTACAACGAGTAAAGTACATTGTATTAAAATTGTCGGTAATAAACGGAGTTCCATCGTCGTTGGTTGAATTTATAGTATCGTTTAAAGGTTCTGCTTTGCTCCAAGCACCTTTTTTGTCGAGTGTAGTTTCAAAAATATCTGAAAAAATTTGACCAGTAACTGGATTAATCTTTTCTCCATGAAAACCCGGTCTTGTTGATGTAAAATAAATATTTGTATAATCCTCGTTAGCAAAGGCTGGTGCAAAATCGCTTTCTTTTGAGTTTAACTCTTTTCTGTTTTCAATATTATATCTTGTAGGACTTTCAATCCACTGTGCCGATAAAGCACACGAGTTTTTAGCTATAATTGCTTGTTTATCGTCAGGTACTCGTTTTAAATACTCTTCGAATTGTGTTGTTGCTTCGGCATATTTTTCGTTTCGGCGAAGCATATCGGCATAATAGTAGTAAATTTTAGGGTTGTTGTAATTTTTTGTAATAACTTTTAGATAGGCACCTTCTGCTTTTTGAGTTTGATTCATGTTTCTATAACATTCTGCAATTTGAAATGAAATGTAGTTTTTTTCGTCTTTGTTTTGAGATTCTTTATACAAGTCTTTATACATATTTAAAGCTTTAAAATACTCGTTACTTGTAAAAGTAATGTCGGCTTTTTTTGTTAGCTTACTGTAAAAGTCTTCTTGCGAAAAAACAATATTGCAAAGCAATAAAAAGTATGCGGTTATTATATATTTTGCCATTCTGAGCCTATATGAATATTATAATTAATAATTGGTTTTTGAATTTTTAATCATTTAACGTTTAGGTTTCAAAATTATTATAAAATTGGGAATTAACAATAATAATTTCTAATTAGATTTCCAATAAATTAATAACTTTGCAAATATTTTTTTTATTGATTTAATTTATTGTTTTCTCCGAGTTAAATTTTCTAAGGATTAATAATCTATGAAATTTAACCTTTGGGCTTTTTGGAAACGGAAATCCCACCCGTGGTGTAAAAACCTAATTTGGAAAGGAGTAGCATTATTGAATATTTAATAATGTTGTCTTCTTTCGTTAAAGATTGAAGACATTTTTATTTATATTATGAATATTGTTACGTTTTTTAAGTCAAAAATAAGATTCGATAGAAACGAATTTTCTGGAGCATTTGGCGATATTGGCACCGATTTGCCCTTAGTTATTGGAATGATTTTAGCCTCGGGACTTGATAGTGCCAGTGTATTAATTACTTATGGATTAATGCAAATTTTAACTTCGCTTATATATGGAATTCCAATGCCAGTTCAGCCATTGAAAGCAGTTGCGATGATTGTTATAACACAAAAAATTGCTCCAGAAGTAATTTATGGGGGGGGATTGGCAATTGGTGTACTTATGTTAATTCTTTCGTTAACTGGATTAGTCGATTTAATTGCTAAATATATTCCAAAAGTTGTAGTTCGTGGAATTCAATTTGGTTTAGGAATTCAACTTTCGTTAGTTGCATTAAAACAATATGTTGTTGCTGATTCATTTTCGGGATATTGGTTAGCTGGAATTGCCTTTGTTATAACAATAATTTTACTTGGAAATAGGAAATATCCACCAGCAATTTTTATAATTTTAGCGGGTGTGGTTTATGCACTAACATTTCATTTTCATGAATTTAATATTTTGGATACTGTAAGTATCTCAATACCAAAATTATATACACCTAACTGGACAGATATTTTAACAGGCTTTTTAATTTTAGCACTACCGCAAATTCCTTTATCAATAGGAAACTCTATTATTGCAACAAAACAATTATCGACCGATTATTTCCCTGAAAAGAAAATTACTGTTAAAAAAATTAGTTTAACTTATTCTATTATAAATTTAATAAATCCATTTTTAGGGGGAATTCCTACATGTCACGGTTCTGGTGGAATGGCCGGACATTATACCTTTGGAGCAAGAACAGGAGGGTCTGTATTTATTTATGGACTTTTGTTTTTAACCTTAGGAGTTTTTTTTAGTGGTAGTTTTGAGCAGGTTGTTAAAATATTTCCATTGCCAATTTTAGGTGTTATACTATTATTTGAAGGAATTACACTTATGATTTTTATTAAAGATATTATTGATTCTAAAAAGAATTTTTTTATTGCACTTTTAGTTGCATTAATTGCATGTGGTTTGCCATACGGTTATTTAATTGGGATGATTGTTGGGACAATTTTGTATTATATTTCTGATAAAAAAATTAAAAGCTATTTTAAAATTAAATAACAGTTATTGATTATTAAGTTATTTGTTAATAGCCCAATAACTTAATAACAAAAAAGTTAAATAAGAGAGATAGTTTAATTTATAAAATTATTTGTTAATGAAAATAACTGGAATTATATTAGCTGGTGGCCAAAGTAAAAGAATGGGTGTTGATAAAAGTAAAGTTATTTATAATAATGTGCCATTAATTGAATATCCTATTAATTTATTTGATAAAATTTGCGATGAAATAATTATTAGTGTCGATAATAATAAGCTTAAAGAATATGATTACTTAAAAGTTCCTGATGAAATTGGGAAGTATGGACCTTTAGCTGGAATTTATTCATGTTTAAAAAAAAGTAATAATAATGTGAATATTGTTATTTCTTGTGACATGCCGTTAATCACTGAAAATTTTTTAAATTATATAATAAGTAATTTCGAGAATTATGAATTGGTAATGCCTTTTTATAAGTCACATTTTGAGCCACTTTGTGCAATTTACACAAAGTCGTTAATTTCAATTATCGAAAAATTGATTTTGAAAAATGATTATTCTCCTTTAAGTCTAATTCCTTTATGTAAATTTAAAAAATTAATAGTTGATGAAACATTACCTTTTTTCAATAAAGAGTTGTTTTATAATATTAATACTTTAACTGATTTGAATAATTTAAAATGAACAATTTTAAACCAAATTTACTTGTTGTTTGTGGCTCTGGACGTAAAGTTGGCAAAACAACTATTGCAAGAGGTTTAATAGAGTATTTTAGTAAAATTTATAATGTTAAAATTGCTGCAATTAAAGTATCTCCACATTTTCATAAAGATAAACAACCTAAAAATAAAATATTTCAAGATAGTAATTGTAATGTATATATTGAAAATGGGATTAATTCAAAAGATAGTTCACTGTTTTTGCAAGCAGGAGCAGAGCCATCTTATTATGTTGAAACAAAGGATAATAAACTCGAAAAAGCTTTTAATTTTATATTAAATAATATTGGCGATAATCGACTTATTATTTGCGAATCAGGAGTTTTAGGTAGATTGTATAAGCCCGGACTTTTAGTTTTTGTTGATAATAATTTACATAACAACGTTCAAGATAACAATAAAATTATTAATAAAAGTATTGCAGATATTATTGTTGTAGTTGAAAATGGAAATTTTGAAAAAGAATTAGAAATTTTAAAAAACAAAATATCCTTTTCAGAAAATAAATGGATATTGTGCTAAACTACTTTTCTGTTTTTTTCGACTTTTTTGCTTACAAAAATACTTATTTCAAATAATATCCAAATTGGAATTCCAACTAATGTCATACTAAAAGCATCGCCCGATGGGGTTATAAATGCTGCTAATATTGCAATTATAACAATAGCATGTTTCCTATGATTACTTAAAAAAGTAGATGATAATAAATCGATTTTTGTTAAAAAATATATTAATACTGGAAGTTCAAAAACAATTCCCATTGATAGTGTAAGTATTGTTAATATTGAAATATATGAACTTATTGAAATAAGATTGTTAATATTTGAACTTAATTCATACGTTGCTAAAAAATTTATAGTTAATGGAGCTACTAAAAAATATCCAAATAAAACGCCAATAAAGAATAATGCTGAAATATATAATGTTATTCCTCTTGCCGATTTTAATTCTTTTTCTTTTAATGCTGGTTTAATAAAAAGCCATAATTGCCATGCAATAAAAGGGAAAGCAACAATAATTCCAGTAATAGCCGAAATCATTAAATGGTAACGGAATTGTCCGCCAAGTTCGGTATTTATTAAATTTAATTTAAAAGGTTGCACACATAAACCATCAATATTTAATAACATTCCAACTTTGCAAAAAACTTTATAAGTAATAAATTTAGTATCACTTGGTAATAGAATTATTGTGTTAAAAATAAAATCTTTGTAAATAAAAGCAACAACAGCAAATACAAAGATTGCTATTACCGAACGGAAAAGATATTTTCTTAAAACATCTAAATGCCCCCAAAATGTTGAATCTTGTTCTTTCTTTTTAAAAAAACCAAATAGAAATCTAAACATATATATTCAATAAATTATTATTATCAAATCGAACGATTTGAATGCGATAACAATATTTTTGTTTTTCTATTTGTTATTTTCTTGCAAAGGTGCGTTTTTACTGTTAGAAGATTTTGTGGTTTTTGTGTCGGTTATGTCTAAATCATCATAAACGCCATCTTTTGCTTTTTTAAATTCGTTCATTCCTCTGCCTAAACCACGCATAAGTTGAGGAATTTTTGTGCCACCGAAAAGCAATAATACAATAATCAAAATTATAATAATTTCTTGACCGCCAAACATGCCTAATAATACTGAATTTGTAATCATATTAGATTTATTTAATGAAAGTTAATTTCCTGAAAAAATATTTAATAAAACAACGAACAAATATAATAAATAATTTATAATAAATTAAGCTAAAAATAATTATTTTTGAGGATATTTAAAGATTATGATTTTATTTGAAGAAGCATTAAATTTAGTTTTAAATAACACTAAAACATTAGGAGAAGAAAATGTTTTATTATTAGACTCACTTAGTAGAATTTTAGCTCAAGATATTATTTCGGATATCGACATGCCGCCTTTTAATAAATCGGCTGTTGATGGATATGCATGCAAAATCGCTGATATTCATAATAATCTTGAAGTTCTTGAAATTATTGCTGCTGGTAATGTACCTAAATATAACATACTACAAAATAAATGTTCCAAAATAATGACTGGGGCAATGTTGCCAGATGGAGCCGATTGTGTTATAATGGTTGAACATATTGAACAAATTGATAAAAATCATATTCGTTTTTTAAAAGAAAATACAGGAGTTAACATTGCTTATAAAGCTGAAGATATTAAGAAAAATTCAATAGTATTAAAGAGAGGAACATTAATTAAACCACAACATATTGCACTGTTAGCCTCTGTTGGTTGTGCAGAATTAAAAGTTTTTAAACAGCCAAAAGTAGCTGTTTTAACTACTGGTAGTGAGTTAGTTGAACCAAATATTAAACCAGCTATAGGGCAAATTCGAAATAGTAATGCATGGCAGTTATATTCTCAAGTAGAAAGAGCTAATGCTATTCCAGTTTACTATGGAATTATTGAAGATACTGAAGAAAAAACAGATTTGGCTATAAAAAAAGCAATTGCAGAAAACGATGTTGTTATTTTAACAGGTGGCGTATCAATGGGTGATTTTGATTTTGTACCTAAAATTTTAAAACAAAATAATGTGAATTTAGTTTTCGAAAAAATTAAAATTCAACCAGGAAAGCCTACTGTCTTTGGAATTCACGATAATGCATATGTTTTTGGGCTACCTGGAAATCCTGTTTCATCGTTTGTTGTTTTTGAGCTGTTAGTTAAACCGTTTTTGCAAAAATTAATGGGAATAAATGAAAATAATTTAAATTTAATATTGCCTTTAGGGCTTGATTTTAAAAGAAAAAAAGCTGATCGATTAATGTGGGTACCATCAAAAATCAATAAAAAAGGAGAGGTTATTCCTGTTGAGTATCATGGTTCGGCACATGTGAATTCTATATGTGAAGCCGATGTTATTTTTCCTATTAATATTGATGTATTTGAAATGAAGAAAGGAGAGCTCGTAAATGTTAGACAATTATTATAGAAATATACATTATTTAAGAATTTCAGTAACCGACCGTTGCAATCTTCGTTGTAAATATTGTATGCCCGAAGATGGAGTTAAACTTATAAATCATAGTGATATATTATCATTCGAAGAAATTTATGAGTTTACTAAAATTGCAGTAAAATATGGTATTAATAAAGTTAGAATAACAGGGGGAGAACCCTTAGTTAGAAAAAATATTGTTGAATTAGTTAAATTGTTATCACAAATTAAAGAACTTAACGATTTATCACTAACAACAAATGCAATATTATTAAAAGATTTTGCAAAACCATTATTTGATGCAGGTTTAAAAAGAGTAAATATTAGTTTAGATACTTTAGATTCAAATAAATTTAAAGATATAACAAGAGGTGGTGATATAACTAAAGTTTTTGAGGGAATTGAAGCTGCAAAAAACGTAGGTCTTATCCCTATTAAAATTAATTGTGTTATTGAAAAGTCGCATAATGAACCAGATGCTTTAAAAGTTAAGGAATATTGTGATAACAATGGACTACAAATCAGATTTATTCATCAAATGAATTTAAAAACTGGCGAATTTTCTGTTGTTGAAGGTGGAACGGGAGGCGATTGTAAAGTTTGCAATAAACTACGTTTATCGAGCGATGGTTATTTAAGGCCATGCTTATTTAACGATATTAAATTTAATATTAGAGAATTAGGAGTAGATAAAGCTATTCAAACTGCAATACAAAATAAACCTAAATGTGGAACTCATAGTAACAATAATATGTTTAATGTTATTGGTGGTTAGTTACCATTTGTTATAATGAACTTTTTCTTTTAAAATCCTTTCTTTAGGCCTTTTTTCTTCATTCGGATAACCTATTGAAATTAATGAAATTGGATTAATATTTTCGGGCAAATTAAAAAAGTTTTTTATTAACTTTATTCTTTCTTCACGTGGATATATTCCCAACCAAACAGCACCTAACCCAAGGCTGTGTGATGCCAGTAAAATGTTTTGTGTTGCAGCAGCACAATCAATTGCTTGGTAACCTTCAATTGGTTGCACGTTGTTATCGGCACATGTTAAAATTGCAATTTGAGCATTTGCTAACATTATGCCATGAGGATGAATTTTTGAAAGTCCAATAAGTATTTTGTTTTCTGTAATAACTAAAAAATGCCATTCTTGATAATTATTTGCTGTTGGTGCGTGTGATGCAGCTTTTAATAGTAAATTAATTGTTTCGTTATCTATTTTATCATTTTTATATTTTCTTATGCTTCTTCGAGTTATAATGCAATTATATGCGTCCATAATTATTTTTTTACAAATCTATGTAAAATTTATTTTAAATTAAATTAGTATGTTTATTTGTTTTTTATTAAAAATTTAAAAATAAATTAAAATTATGTTACTTTTAAATGATTTTTGTAGTCTTGAATTAAATTATAAAATATGGAAAAAATATTTACTTTATTTATTGTTTTAATTAGCTTTAGTAGTCTTTATTCTCAAAGAATTTCAGATTTTACAAAACCTAATTTTGAAAA
>JAVHRJ010000478.1:0-11144 GCA_036171595.1 Bacteroidales bacterium | reverse complement strand
CTAACAATTTTTTCTTCAGGTAAAAGATTAGGATAAAATAATTCAAGACCGCCATCGCTATATGATGAATTAAAATTAGATATATAATTTGTTTCAATAAATCCAAATTGAATACGGTGTTTATTTGAAAATGCATATTCAAATAAAATGCCCCAATTATTTTGAATTTTTGAATAATGATCAATTCCTTTCGAAAAATCTTTGTAATATGAAATAGTATAAACGGGATTAATTCTTATAAACTTATTTTTTAATTTTAATGAATCATTATTTTGAGAAAACAATTGACTCCAACAAAACAATAATGTTATAACTAATAATATAGTGCGATTATTTTTTTTCATATAATTTATTTTATTGAATAAAAATACCTGCTTTTATTTGTAATGTAATTAACCTTGAAATTTTTGGTTCTTTTAAACAATTTGTTAAGCCAAAATCAGCAACACCACCCAAGTTAATGCCACCCCATTTAAAAAATAGAATATCGACATCAACCATAAATGTTGCATTTAAAAATACTTTTTTGGCGTATTTATTATTATAATCAATGTTTTCTTTCTCCCAAATGCCTAATGACTGATTAGAAACTAATCTATATCCATCAACATTTGAATAATAAACATTTGTAGTTACACCTAAACTATGAGTTACTTTTAATTTTTTTTTATTCATAACTGTATAACTTGCTAAAACCGGAAAATTGTAGTAAATCATTTTCATTCCTCTTTGGGGAGGCGAATGTTCACCTGTTACTGGATCAGAATAAATATACCATTCATCATAATTTATTGTAAATTCTTTTGAAACATTTGAAAATCCAAAATTCAACCCTAATTTTTCGTTAATAAAATAACGAATATTTAAGCTTAAATTAAATGCTTTTTTTTCTAATCCTAAAGAATAGATATTAGATATTTCATATTCATTAGGTGTCCCTTTATTTATTTTTATTTTTCCAGTTCTATAATTTATATAGTTGTAATTTTTGTTATAATTTAAATATATTCTTAACTTTTTTTCTTGTGCAATACCATAAGTTATGTTCAATAATGCAATGGTTATTAATATTAAATACTTTTTCATAAAAATTGTTTTAATAAATTCCACAAGTTGTAACTTTACTCATATAAAATCGTGTATTACCAGATTCGTTTACAACTATTCCTGAAACGCCACCTGAGTTATGATTTTTCTTATATTCAGCATTTGAACAGGTTACCCCATTATCGCCGTTACTATCTTCATCGTCAGAAAAAATATAGCCCTGATGTTGCCCAAAACGACCGAAAACGCCGTAATTCCAACCACCAAGAGTTGTTAAATTTGGAAAACTGGAACCATTTATTTCATTAAGGTTGTTCTTTTGAAAATAATGAAATCGTAATATGGTGAAATACTCATAGCCATCACAATCTGGAGTAGGAAATTGATGATTTTCATGAATATGCACTTCGTATCTAAAATAACAATTACCAAATTGATTATTAGTGGCATTACTTGAATTAGAATTAGAACCATTACTATATTGGTCACCTTCTTCATTAGTAATCCACACTAATTCAGTCACTGCTCCTCCGAGAGTTCCACCTATTCCTAGATCTAGAACCGCATAATCAACATTTGTTTTGTGAAAAACTATACCATCAACAACGCAAAGCTTAAACATTACATTTTTTGCATTATCAACATAACTACTTCCAATCCATCCATGTGATGTTGTTGCAGGGTTATTGTCTTCGCAGTCCATATAAAAGTCTAACTCAGGATATCCCTGACATGTAATATCTTTTATGACACCAACTAAATAATCACTATTAATAATTTTTGTTTTTGAATATGAATTATTAATAATTGTTTTAATTTTTTTATTAAAGTTATTATGTGTTGTTGTGCTTTCGATTTTTATATAATTTTCATCATAAATAGGTTCTGTTTTTTTTATACTATTATCGGGTGGCATTGTTGCATATTGTTGTTCTATTTGTTGAATTTCATCAGTAATATTTGATTCCATTTTTTATTTTGTTATAACATAACTTACAACTTTTTAAAAACTATTTTTCTTTTCCCTCTTTTTTCCCAAATGTATAACGTAAACCTATATTAGTAAAAAACAATTTATCAAAATAATTTTTTCTTATTACATAAATATTATAATAATCATATATACTAACATTATAATCAGATGTTTGATTATATATTTCGTTTTCAACCACTACGGTGTTTGGGTTTGTATTTATGTTATAAGTTTCGGTTCTTTCTTTTTCAAATATTATTTTTAATTTATTCTCATTATTTACTCCAAATATATTAAAATATGTTTCGAAATATACTGAATAAAAATCATTAATTTTATAATTAATCTTAAAACCAGAATTTAAATTATAATTTTGTATATTATACTTATAATAACATTCATAATTATATTTTGTGCTATTAGTAATTACATTATTATTGCCAGTTGAATAATTATAATTATTAAAAGTATAATTATAATTATTAAGATTAGAAAACGAAACACCAATAAAAGGAGTGATATTTAATTTCTTAATTTTAATATTATAACTAAATCGTGGCAATACAGTAAAAAATGAACTTTTATAAAAAGATATTTTATCTTCAATTATAATTGTTTTTGGTTCATTAATTAAGTTATTTAATGTAGGATTTGGTTTATAATTTACACAAACTTCAAATCCAATTTTTCCTTTATAACTATAACCCATTAATGCTCTATAAAAGTATCCAGTGTAAACATTACTATATTTGTAAACATTATTATATTTATTTGTTTCTAAATTTGCTTTTTCAGTTGAAAAAGCATATGACAAACCTAACTCAGTATAAAGTTGACTTTTTACAGTATTTGATAATAATGTTATAATAAATAATAATAAAATATATTTTTGCATAGTTAAAGTTTTATTAATTTATACGATTTTGAAAAATTTATACCAGATATTTTAAGTAAATAAATTCCGCTTGTTAAATCGTTATTTATTATTTTGTGATAATACACAGGATATTTAAATTCTTTATTATAAAGAGTTTTACTGTTAATATCAAATAATTTTACTTGGCTAACAATAGCAGAATCTGCTTTTATTTCAATTTCTGATGAAAAAGGATTTGGTGATACTGTAATATTTAACTCATTTTTATTATTTATGTTATTTGTTATATTATTTTCGTTGTTAAAAATATTTTCATTTTTACCAGAACTGCATTGAAAATCATATATTTCTGCAATAAATTCGTGAGTGCCATTTGTTTCAAAACCATTATTCATTATAATTTCTTTGTGTTTTTAAATTGCAATAAAGGTTTTTTGTTTTATTTGGTAACCGTGTTAACTAATGTAAATAAATTATTGATTATTGAACACTTGTGCCTTTGTTAAAACTATATTTTATTCCGAAACCTATACCCAAATTGTATATTGAATGTGAATGAATTTTAGTTATTCTATTTGAATATTCGTTTACATTATCATAAAAATGCAAAAAACTTAAAGTTGGTACAATTAATACACTAATTTTTTTATTTAAAAAATATTCGTTTGTAAAATTCAGTTTTAATAAAATATTCCGCTTTGTTTTTACAGGAGAAGTTATCAAAAATGAACCAAAACATAATTCTGTAAATAGTTGATATTTTGGTGTATTAACCATTTTGTAACCAGCTATTAAATAAATTGAAAAGATATTTTTATCGTTAAGATTATGATATATTTCACTTTGTATAATTACTGAATTATCTATACCAATTCCTGTTCTAATTTTTTTAATATCAAACAAATATTCATTCTGAAAATGATATCCGAAACGATTATATAAACCTTGAAAACTATTCGGGTCTGGACGTTGATCATAAACCTTAAAATAATCTGCTCCTATTATAATCTTAATTGACAAACACCTATATTTCTGAGAATATCCTAAAAAAGATGAAAAGCTTAAAAATATTATTAAGAATATTTTCATAAAGTATAAGATGTTTTAATGAATTTTTTTGAGAATTTTTTATTTTGCCCTTGAATTTCAAGTAAATAAATACCTGGCGTTACATTTTTTGTGTTTAATTTCCAGTTATTTACTGATGAGTCAAATTTTTCTTGAATTATAATTTTGCCATTAATATCAATTTTATTAAATTATGTACTTAAATTTAGATTTAAAATATTAAATAAGATATATTGTTATAATATATTATAACCTAACAACTAATCCAATTCGTGCATTGTAGTTATTTTGAAATTTTACAACTCCGATATTTCTTATATGTTGCTGCGATTCTGTTATTCGGGGGTTATAGTTTCGAATAGCTTCTAATTGAAATGATAACCAATTATATGGAATACTTATTTCTAAATTAACCTTTTTAGTTAAAATTAATGAAAATCCTATTATGAAAGTAGAGTTAATACCTAATAATTTGTCGCTTTGCTTATAATAATTATTAATTTCTGGTTTAATTATTTTTTGTTTATAAAAAAAACCTGTTGATAAGCCCACAAATGGATTTATTATTTTATTTTTAAATTTACAAAATTGATAATAATAGAAATACTTGCCATAAGTTTCAAAACTTACAACATTTAAACTAACTATTTCTTTAGTTATGTTTGAACTATCTTTTATTAGAGTATTTATTGTTTCATATTTATTATAACGAAAAGGCATTAATTCAAACTCTGTAGAATTACCTTTTTTTGTGTTTTTCTCAAAAGATACGGAAAAATAACCTTGCGAAAATTCGTTTTCATCTGATAAAACCTCAGGTCTGTATATAGTTGGTACAGTTAAGAAATAATTGGTTGTGTGATTATATGATTTAGACATATTATAAAATGTTTTTAGCACAAAATTATTTGTGTCATTTTGACTAAAAACAACTGAATATACTTGAAAAAGTATAATTAGCATTAAAAAAAATTTCGATTTCATTTTTTATTTTGTTTTAATAAGGTTTTCAGAAAAGAACGAGTCATTACCTAATATGCTTAAAATATATGTACCTGAATTTAATTTTTCGGTAGTAATGTGAAAAATATGCTCTCCTGTTTTAATGTTTTCTGATTGGCAAATAACTTCTTTGCCTTGAGCATCGGTAATTGTAATAATTAAATTCAAATCTTGTTTAGATGTAAGATAAATATTAATATAATTGTTGAAAGGATTTGGAAAACATTTTGTACTTAATATTTCTTCTTTTTTTATTGACCCCTCTGAATCGTTATTATTTGTATTACCATTAGTAAAAGATGGATTATTTCCTAAGCAAGGGCTGTTGTTTATTTCAAAAATCAGTTCATGATTTCCAGCAGCATTAAACTCCACATCTCCATTAATAATTATTTCTTTACAAGCACTAACAGTAATATCTGTTGCATTTAAATAATTATTAGCATTACCATTAATATTAAATGTCCCACCATATATATGGTCAGGCGTTCCCCAATTATCATAAACAGCCATACTAAAAAAATCGTAAGGAGGGGGTAAATAATTACTGTAAGAATTGCAATTAATAATATTTATACCACTCCATACATCGTTATTTAAGTGATGGTATTGTCCGCCACCCTTATCCCAATATTGAAGTACATTTCGTTTTTGTCCTCCAATATAAAAAGTATATGAATAATTATAAGGTCCTGGAATTTCATCCCATGATTTTTTTGGGGTGCTATGTTCTTCAGATGTATTAAAACCAAATTTCCAATTTCGCTTTCGATCCACTTTCCATTCATCATAAAAAACAGAAGTTTCATAAAAATGTATAGTTACACCAACATTTGCTACATTGCAATCCTGTCCCATAGATGGTAAAAATGGAGAATATGCTTCTGTTTGATTAGCATAAATATCTTTAGACGCATACAATACCTGCCCATCTAGCGTGTAGCAATATACTTCTACATGATGATATCCAACTGATTGAAAAGTATAATGAAATGGTGTTCCATAACTCATATCTACGTCATCGTAATCTATATACAACTCGTATGTACTTCCTATTCCACCCCCATTAAGATAAAAAGTAGTACTTGTAAAAACATAAACATCATCATTTGTAATATAAAAACTAAGTGGATATAAAACAATATTCTGATTGTTAATAGAATTATTAACAGAGCTATAATGTTGAGTAAAGGAAGAATAACCATTTTTAGAAGCACTAATATCACCATACCAACCTGGATAAAATACAAAATGCCAATTTCCATTATTATCTGTATAAGTATCTCTGTCCCATCCGCTACCTACGCCATTTGCATGCAACCTTACACCACTAATTGGATTAAAATTATCTGTTACTTTGCCAGATACAAACACACTTCCGCCATCAACGGGCGATATATTAATTAAATTATATTTTGTTTCAGTATTTGATAAATTACCATCGGAAACCGTTAAAGAAACATTGTAAATTCCTTGATAAATATATTGATGATATGGATTTTGTATAGTTGAGGTATAACCATCACCAAAATCCCAAAACCATGATGTTGGATTCCCTATTGAAGAATCGTAAAAATATATGTCTGATCCTTCATAGGCTTGTGTCGTATTTGTATGAAAATCTGACACTAATTCATTTGTGATATTTATATAATTATCAATAGTTTTAGTACTTAAATTAATTCCATCTGAAATTGTTAAACTAACATCATAAGTCCCAGAAGTGTTATAAGTAATAATAGATGGATTTTGACCATTATATGAGGAAGGAGTACCACCGGGGAATGACCAATTCCATGAGGTTGGATTACCAATTGAAGCATCATTAAACTGAACTATTCCATTTACATTTATAGTTGTTTGATTAGCTGTGAAATCTGCAACAAAAGATGAATTACTTTTTGAAATCTGATATTGAATATCGGCGGAATATTCATGAAGATCTGACCTTACAAAAATTAAAATTAATTTTTCATTTGTTGATTGAAGTTGTATTGAAGTTGTATTTTGATTTCCAGAAGAAATAGGAATAATATTATCACTAGGAATTGTACTTAAACTACTATTATAGATAAAATAATTAACATTATATTTATCTGGGTTATATGTATCATCAATAGGGGGCATTAAAAATTGTATTGAGTAATTTCCTGCTTCTTGAAAAGAAATTTCTTTAATGCTAATACCAAATGCTGCATCTATTGGTGCTGTACTCGATAGTGATTGGTTACAAAATTGCTGTTCTATTGCTGGCTGTGAGTAGGTGTTTGAGTTTTCCCAAATAGAAATTGGTTTATTTATAAAATAAATATTTTTTGCGAAACTGTTCATAGCAGTAATGAAATCGGAAAAATTACCGCCATTGCTACTTAATGAAGTATTCATTGCCGAATTAATTGAAGATAAAATATATGATGATGGAATATTTTGAAGTACACTTTTCATTAATGCTAATTTTTGTGCAGTAGTACCAGTTTTATATTTTTCATATAAATAACGCCAAAAAAGAGAATAGTTATAGCTAACATTATATAACGCACCATGATAACTATCCTGTAAATTTGATGTGTATAAATTTTCTGTAAGAAATTTATTTGCATTATAATAATAAGCGGCATTATATTGAAATTCTACATTACTACCATAAACTTCATTCATAAAAACAGTTTGTATAAAGCGTGCCATCCCGTCTGATACCCATCTCATATTTGAATTATCTAGAATTGTTGAATTTGAACCTTTAATTGTTTGTTCTACCGCATGAAAAAATTCATGCGATATGCCAGATTTTATAAAATTTTCAGTTGAATTATAAGTAAGATTTGTTAAAGGGTAAATGTTTTTGAAATTAAAATCTATTTCAATTAAATAATCATTTGTTAAAACAAGATTATTATGGAAAAAAGCTAAAGGTATTTTAGGGTTTCCATCTAATTGTTGTTTTAAAGTACTTAGTTTCAAATGATACAAAAACCCCGACTCATAATAATCATGAAGATAAACATCTAAAGCGTTATCTGCATCATTCATTGCGGTTTGTGTACAAAATTGCCAGTCAACAATTTCTTTTTGCCATGAATTATTTAGAGCATCTTGAACTGCGTTAATAAAATTATTTTCGGAAATATTTATATTTGAAGATGGATTATTATAAAACATATCGGTATAATAAATTTTATATTTAAAAGTAGATGGTGGTGGATAATTATATACAATGCGATGTTCAGGTATAAAATAAATATTATCAAATGAAACTGTTGATTGGTCTGAACGAACAAATTTTATTTGATAAACTCCAGTAGCACAAGTGCTTTGTGTGTAATTGTAAGTTGCTACTCCATTTACTGTTGCGGTTAAAGGAAATGAATAAATTAAATCATGTGAACCATAACCTTTTATTAAATTTAATTGAATTTGTTCATTTGAATTTAAACCTGTTATTTCTATACTAACATTTGTCGAATTATCTGCATCAAAATAATAATAATGTTTATTAACTCCACCTCCTCCACCTTCAAAAGGGTCTGTGTTTAATATATTCATATTTGTGTTTTTACTATTTTGGTCTGGAATATTGAAGTCAACTCCGATTTTAATTTCTTCCCCAATATAAAAGTAAATAATTTCATTATAACAAATAAGTACTTTACCAATATGTTGTTTATTATTTATTTTATATATTACTTTATATTCTTGGTAACTAATAGTGTCAGGGTTAATATGAATAGCTATTAGTGAATCAATTAAAATTAATGAATGTAATTTATCGTATGAACAAACCGTAGCATAAGCAGAAAGTCTGTCTTTTATTCCGTAAGAACTTAGTTTCCCTTTATTGGTATTAAATTCTAAATACCTTAAATTCACATTATCGTAATATAAACCTTTAAAATATATTTTATATGTAGTCCAAGTTCCATTTGTAAAGTCATCGCCTCCTTTTGTTGTAAATTTATAAAATATTGCATCTGGAAAAATTTTATTAACTTCAGGTATATTTATTATTTCGTATGAAATAACATTATAACTGTATGCTCCAGTTAAAGATTCTCCATCAGGGTAATACTTTATATCAGCACTTGTTTTAGGAATATTTTGAGTAAATGCAATATTAACGATAAAAAACAGCAATATAATTAAATAGGTTTTCATTTTATTTCCTCCCTATTTGTGTTTTAAGTGCATCAATTTCATCTTGTTGTTGCAACATATACAACGTAAGTTCTTCAATTTTCTGCAACAATATTGCATTCATATCTCCTAAATCAACACCATTTTTTAAAACTTCTTGTTCGGTTGGCACATCGGGTAAATAGTGGTATTTATCAATAAATTCTCTTAATTTATTTGTAGGTGTAAGCATGTAGTCATTTTTAAGAACAAAATCGCTCCAACTACCTTGTTTAACATGTACTTTACGAGCCCAAACAATTCCGTTTCCATAAACTTTAAAATTATCGGTAGTACCATTTTGTACAGCTAATGCCAATGTGTTATCGGCACCTTGTCCCACTTGTGCAATAATTCCATAACCCGAACCGGTTCCGAAATTAGTTTCAACAATTAAGCCCGTGCCACTTGTAGCTTTTACATGCAGTTTTGCAGAAAGAAGAGAAGAAATTCCAATTCCAACATTACCCCCTTCAAAAACAAATTGATTAACATCATGAAAAAGCATACCATCACTAAATATACCTCGTATATAATGGTTTGCATCGCCTATTGTAAGTTGGGCATATTTGTGTGCAGCCCAAACAGCAGGTTCGAGATAAAGGAGTGTTTCGTTTTCGGTACTGCCTTTTATATGAAGTTTATAATTGGGCAGAACACCAACTCCTACTTTACCATTAAAAGTAGCAGCAATATTATTTTGCGGTACTTCTACAATTAATCCTATACCATAAGTGTTATTAATATGTATTCCTACGTCCTTTCCATCAGAATTTTTATAACAAAACTGGATGTTTGAAAGCGGATTTTCAAATTTGACCATACCTCTGTTTACAGGCCACCCACCGATTCCTCCAACATACAATTTTGTGAAATTATATGGGTCAGTGTCAGGATTAACCATGTTAATATTTACTTTTCCTTCTAAAAATGAGTTCCCAAAAACGTGTAATTTTTTTTGAGGGTTATTTGTTCCAACTCCAACATTTCCATTAGTTAATACTCGAATATTTTCTGTGTTATTTGTTTTTATAACTAAATCCTGACTATCGGTAGTACCCAAAAAATTTGTTGCAGGATTTGTTTCGGCATTGCCATTTATTTGCCATGCAAAAGATGAAAGCGATTGTTTTCCTAAATTACCTGTTGCATCGGCTACTACAACATTAACTGGATTATTATTTTGTGGTAAATTTTCAATTTTTACTATTCCCTGATTATCGAACGAAATAACATTTTCGGGGTTTGTAGCATTTATGTTTTTTACTATTGCTCCCTTACCTTGTGCGTTAACCATTAAACCATACGAAAACACAGAATTTGCAGCCCAATATGCTACCGAATTGTTTGTTGTGCAATTTGCTTTTATTGCTATTGGCAGGTTATCGGTTATTACAAGTTTGCTGTTTGGTGCGTTTGTTCCTATACCAACCATGCCATTGCCCAAAACTGTCATTAAAGCATTTGTGCCATTTTTTAATATTAATGGTATAGTGTGAGTATTGTTAACAACAGCTTGCAATGCATAGCCAACTCCATCTTTTGTAATTAGCAAACCACCTGTTTGTGTTGTTGGCGAAAAAATATTTACATGTGCGGTTGGAGTGCCTGTTTCGCCAAAGCGAAATTTACCATCAGATAAAATTGTTAAATAATCTTTATTATTTGTACCTATTAATAAATTTGCAGTTTCGAGCGAGCGTACAGCAGCATTTTTTGAGCCATCGACTCCTATTAATAATCCATCGGTTGAGTTTGTTTGGGTTGAGCCATTTGTTATTTGCAAACCATAAAACACAGTGCTTACCATAAACCCTGTTTTATTTAAATGTAAAATGTTTTGTGGAGTTTGAATACCTATTCCAATATTTGCTAAATTGTTATTGTAAATATCGTTATTGTTTTTTGTCCAAACGCTGTTTATTGTATTGCTTGAAATAGAAATGCCTGTACCACCTGTGTATGTATTGTTATTATCGGTACTCGAAATTGTAAAGTTTGGGTATG
>JAVHRJ010000477.1:0-2169 GCA_036171595.1 Bacteroidales bacterium | reverse complement strand
TAAGGAATTTAATAATTTTGTTATTTTGGTCTTTAACAACTGTGTAAACATCTAACTTCTCAAAATCGAACATACAATTATTTTTTATTTAATGCATGCAAAGGTAAAATATTTTTAATTAAAAAAAATTCTGAAAAGATTTTTTTTATTTAATTATAAAATAAAATTTAATATCAATACTAATAAGGATTCGCTTAATAAATAAATAATATTCTTTATTTTGTTACAAGAATTAAAAAGTATTAAGTATTAATATTTTGGACATGGAATTATCACTTTTCTAGTCTTTTTATTACGTTTCTGATTTTGATTAAATTCATAAATTAATGAGATTTCATGAGAACCTAAGGTGTTAGCAATTAATCGAGATATTGTAATATCATACGAATAACCTATTTTAAAATTTTTAAATTGATAACCAAACAACAACACAAAAGCATCGTTATTTGCATAACCTTTTTTATATGCTTTAAATAATGGGATTCCCCTATACCAAGCACCTAGTATTATAGGTATTCTCGTCCAGTACATTCCAATATCAAGCTGATCGTATTTTCCTTGAGATCTAAAATTGTATGCTGATGTAATACTTTCTTCATTGTAATCGCTTGTTTTTCCATTTAAATAATATTTATAACCTCCATGAAAAGTATATTTTGTAGGTATAGGACTAATTCCATCAATTATTGATTGGTTTGGAGTAATTAAATGATCGATTACTAAACCTGTCCAAAACTTTTCGGAATATAGTAGTAAAGAAGTTGCAAAATCTGAATAACTTACAGTTTTCAAAGGTGGAACTTCAACGGAACCAGGCAAAGTTCCAGAAAGGGACATTTGATCGTTAAATACTAATTTATTAAAATCAATTCCTCTAGAGCTTTTATAAAAATGCATTGCCGGTCGAACTTGCCACTTTTTTGCAATCCTAAATTGATAAGCATATTGTACACCAACATTTGTGCTTCGCAAATGGCCTGTACCTGCCCTATCTTGCATTACAAGCAATCCAAATCCGCTACTTAATTGAGGCACAAAATGATCAAACGAAAATGCTGTGGTAATAAATGAACCAGGAATTGCTGGCCATTGATCGCGAAAATTTAAAATTGCTCTACTTCCATCTGTAGAACCAGCAAACGATGGTGATAAATATAGTGGCGAAGCATAAAACTGAGAAAATTGTGGGTCTTGTGCCTTTATATTATTTGAAAAACAAATAACAATAAAAAATATTATTACTAATTTATTACTCATTTGTGTTTTTTCTCAAACTTATATTTTTAAATAAATCTTCAATCGATAATTTTGTAGTCATATCTATTTCAGTCGAATATGGATAATAACCGTCAGCTTCAATTAATACTTTGTATTTTTTTCGAGGAAGCAACACTAAAATATATTTACCATTTTTGCCTGTTCTATAAATTCCTTGCAATTCTTTTGTTTCAAAATCTATTATTGTAATTGTTGATTTAACCGGCATAAATTCAGGTTCATTTGTTGTAACATTACCCTTAAAAATCATTTGACTTGTTTGAGGGTCAAGTATCTCGCCCTTATAAATATCCATATTACCTCTACCATCATCACGATTTGATGAAAAATACACCTGCCTCCCATCAAAAGTTGCAATTAAATAAATATCATCTAAAATTGAATTTATAGGAAAACCCAAATTTTCAGGAGATGTCCAAGTATTATTTTCATTACGAGTTGATTTAAAAATATCAAAACCTCCCATATTCTTATGACCTTTTGAACTAAAAAATAAAGTTATCCCATCGGGATGAATAAAAGGCGCATCTTCGTCATAAGGTGAATTAATTGTTGGACCTAAATTCATTGGTAAACTCCAAGTGCTATCGGGCATTTTAGTAACTCTATAAATATCTTTTCCCCCAAAACCACCGGGTCGATTACTCGAAAAATAGATTGTAGATTGATCGGGAGCAATACTTAAACTTGACTCAGAACCGTTTTCGGAATTAATATTTGCTTCAAAAAGCTTTGGTTCCGACCATTTCCCATCATTATTTTGCGAAATATAAATATGACCAGTAGCTAAATCATCGCTTGTACGATAAATATACAATTGCTGTCCATCTTTTGAAAGGGCAACACAAGCATCGTGAGTTGATGTGTTTAAAGGCATTCCAGCGTTATCAG
>JAVHRJ010000476.1:0-2182 GCA_036171595.1 Bacteroidales bacterium | reverse complement strand
ATACCGATAGGGCTTTAGCCCAAATATTTAAATCCTTAGCTTGACGCGGATGCGCATTCGCAGGAATGACGACAAAAAATGAACCCTTGATTCGCATTATTTATAAATAATCAAACCGTTTTTAACATTATTGATAAAATGCTTACCAATAAAAAGTTTAAAAAAACTTCAAATTAAAAAGCCAAGCTGATAGTCTGGCTTTTGTATTTAGTTTTTTATTCTCACTCGCAGGATGCTAGCGAGGACAAGGGGAGTTCAATTTTGGCAAGTTTTGATTATCAAAATTTTACAAAGAACAAATATTTATTAACTTTGCATTAATAAAAACTAAATATTATCTTTGCTGATATTTAAAGAATGGCACTGCTTTCTAATAATAAAAATGCTGTTATTAAAGAGGTTATTGATGCATACCTTTTTAGAACTAATATTTAATAACAATTACCAAAATAAATTTAATACTATGAATATACAAGCACAAAAAACATTAATCATAGAGCAATTCCAGCAAATAGATGATATAAATTTGATTAAAGCTATTAAAAATCTTTTGGACTTTGCTTTGCAAAAAAAACAGGAAGATATTGTTATTAATGAAGAGCATAAAGAAATAGTAAGGGACAGAATTCGTAAAATTGACGCTGACCCTTCGAGGTTGATGGATTGGGATGTGGCTAAAAAAACATTAAAAACCTGACCATGTATAAGGTTAAAATTGACGTTGATGCCCTGAATGACTAACAACAAGCTATTGAGTGGTACAATAACCGGCAGAAAGGATTAGGTAAAAAGTTTTAGAAAAAAGTTGACAACCAAATTGCTTCTCTTAAAAAAAATGCCGACATTTTCGAGATAAAATATGATAAGATAAGATGGGTAAGGGTTGATAAATTCCCTTATACTATCCATTACAGGCTCAAAAAAGAACAACAAACTGTTCAGATTATCGGTGTTTTTTATTCCGGATGTAATCCGCAAGTGTGGAAAAACAGAGTTAACAAATAAAAAGGCAGGTAAAACTCTGATTGATGCTTTCCTCTTTAAAACTAAAATTCAAAAACAACTTGCACTTTAATTTTTTAACACTGGGTATATAAAACAAAAAAACCAAGCATTTGCCTGGCTTTTGTTTTTTATTTAATGGCGGGTGCAAATTGGAACACTACCGCACTACCTAATATTATTTTCGCATTTGATTATATACTAATACCTTAACATCATTTTTTATTTTTATATAACCTTCTTTACTTGTTTCTATTTGTTCTTGTACCCATTTGTTAATAAAATAAATCCAAGATTTTTCTTTGAATGAATAACTCCGAGGCAGAGCCTCGAGGAATTCTTTAGATTAAAAATAAATATTTGAATTTATATCCATTTACTGCGTAAGTCCTGTAACATAAAATTTAGTATTTTTGTTTTTTGTATAAAACCAATGCTAATTATCCGATTACTAAAAGAAAGTTTTTTATCTGCCGTTAGTTCACTGGTAGTTAATAAAATGCGAACATTTCTATCGCTTATAGGTATTACTATTGGTATTTTTGCTATAATCTCTGTTTTTACTGTAATAGACAGCATGAAATCGAGCATAAAAAACAGTATAGAATCGCTTGGGAATAATGTTATTTATATTCAAAAATGGCCATGGGAGTTTAGTAACGATTATCAATGGTGGAAATATTTAAATAGGCCTGTACCAACTGTAAAAGAAGCCGAAGAAATTATGTTACGGTCAACAAAAGCTGAGGCAGTTGTATTTGTTGTTTCATCAACAAAAACAGTTGAATATAGAAATAATTCTATCGAAAATGTTGCAATAACATCATCGACTTATGAGTACGATAAAATACGTTCATTTGAAATAGAAAAAGGTCGTTACTTCTCATTTTTTGAGTCGAATAATGGTTCAGCGAAAGCTATAATTGGGAATACAGTTTCGAAATCATTGTTTAAAGACTTAAATCCTATTGGTAGAGAAATTAAAATTATGGGTAGAAAAATAACTGTTTTGGGTGTTTTTAAAAAAGAGGGAAGTAGTGTTTTTGGAGAGAGCATGGATAACAGTATTTTGTTACCAATTAATTACTCTCGAAATATTTTTGATATTCGTGATGAACAAATGAATCCAGGAATTATGGTTCGTGCTAAGCCAAATGTTGATATTGTAGAACTTTCAGAT
>JAVHRJ010000475.1:0-2190 GCA_036171595.1 Bacteroidales bacterium | reverse complement strand
GTAAAATTGCGGTTAATAAACCCAACTATTAAATATCATTTTTTTTAGATACAAAATAATTTACATTTACAAACATATTAAAACAAAATAATTTATTTGTAAACGCCTAATAAATAAAACGTTATGTCTGAATTTGAAATGCACTCGCATAAAATCGAAAAATATTTAAAGAAGAGTAAAAACGATTTTACTCGTGACGATATAATAAAATATGTTGTTGACAACAAAATAGAAATGATAAATTTTCGTTATGTCGCTGAAGATGGGAAGCTTAAAACCCTTAGTTTTATAATTAATAGTTTAGAGCATTTACAAAATATATTTGAATCGGGTGAACGTGTAGATGGTTCAAGTTTATTTTCTTTTATTGAAGCAGGTTCGAGCGACATGTATGCTATTCCACGCTTTAAAAGTGCTTTTGTTAATCCATTTGCTGAAATTCCCACTATTGATATTTTATGTTCTTTTTATAATGCCGAAGGAAAGCCATTAGAAAGCGCACCAGAGTATATTTTGCATAAAGCTAGTAATAAGTTTAAAGAACAAACTGGTTGTAATTTTAAAGCTCTTGGTGAATTAGAGTTTTATGTTATTAGCGATAAAAACGAAAATTTTCCTGCCGAAGATCAAAAAGGCTATCATTCATCATCACCTTTTATAAAGTGGAACGATTTCCGCATTCATGCAATGAAACTTATTGCCGAATGTGGAGGAAAAATAAAGTATGGACATTCTGAAGTAGGAAATTTTTCAACCGAAACGCAAACATTTGAGCAACACGAAATAGAATTTTTACCTGTTGATGTTGAAGACACAGCCGAACAGCTAATAATTTCGAAATGGATATTACGAATGTTGGCTTTTGAGTATGGTATTCAAGTAAGTTTTTCGCCTAAAATTACTGTTGGCAAAGCTGGTAGCGGAATGCATATTCACATGCTTGCCGAAAAAAACGGTAAAAATATTTTAATCGAAAATAATAAGTTAAGTAATGACGCTAAAAAAATTATTGCCGGGATTCTTGATTTGGCACCAGCTATTACGGCTTTCGGAAATTCTGTTCCTACTTCATATTTGCGATTAGTTCCACATCAAGAAGCACCTACACGAATTTGTTGGGGCGATAGAAACAGGTCGGTATTGGTTAGAGTTCCACTTGGCTGGATAGGTGCATCTAATATGGTAAACGATTTAAATAACATTGAAACGAAAGTTGAAAAAGATTTTACAATAAAACAAACTGTAGAATTACGTTCGCCTGATGGTTCGGCCGATATTTATTTATTACTTGCAAGCATTGTTATGGCAGCAAAACATGGTTTCGAAATGCAAAATTCTTTAGAATTAGCAAACAAATTGTATGTTGATATAAATATTTTTAAAGAAGAGGCTAAGGAAAAAGCTAACTCGTTAGAGCATTTACCTGCATCGTGTTGGCAATCGGCCGATAAATTAAATGAAAAACGTGAATATTTTGAAAAAAATGGGGTTTTCCCATCTGGCACAATAGATAATATTATTAAATATTTAAAATCATTTAACGATTTGGGATTAAGCGAAAAACTTTTTGGTAATAATACTGAAATTCAAAAACTTGTAGAAAGATATTTTCACTGGAAATAATTATTACAATTACCTTTTAATTTTATCAACCATTTTTCTAGTAGTAGAAAATGAACCTTTTTCCATTCCCGACATCATAAGTGCAACTTGTTTAATTTCCTCGTTAGAAAGGATGTTTTCGTTATTTGTATTTTGAGTTGTGCAAGTTGTTATTCCGTGTTTGCAAATAAAAGCTAACATTAATTTCATTTTTTCTTTTTCGTATAAAGGATAATAATATAAAAATTTCTCAACTATTTCAATATACTCAGAGCTTTTTAATTTTACGTACACTTTGTTTTTACCCGAATCAAATGAAACTTGTGCAGTAGGATTAATTGACCAAATACATTGCGACAGAATTGTTAAGTTATCACGCGATGTATAATTAAACTCACGTTCTTTTAAATCAACATCTGCCAAATCTGCAATGTTTAAATTATATTTTTGTAATATTTTTTGAAGCAAACCTAACGCAGTTTGTCTTTCATTTTCTTCGCCACGTTCAGCAAGTACAGCAAGTTTTTTAAGAGTTTCTCTTATTTTGTCTAAATCGGGAGTCGAAGATTCTGTATTCATTACAATTAT
>JAVHRJ010000474.1:0-11303 GCA_036171595.1 Bacteroidales bacterium | reverse complement strand
TTGAAGATATGGGCGAATGTAAAGTACTTGAAGGAATATATGATATTTTTAACTTGCCTAATAATAATTCTTTTAGATATTTAGCAATAAATACCAATGCAGATAGCATAAATTCACAAATTAATATTTTAATAACTGATTCAGTATATTCTAATAAAGCAAATAAATTCGATAGTCCCGAAGCTTCTGGTATGATTGAAAATTCAATTTCAATATATCCTAACCCGACATCGTGCATTGTTAATATTCAATGCAATAATGATTTTCCTTTTAAAATTGAAATTACGAATATACTAGGAGAAAATATATACACCTCAAATTTTGTAACAAACAACATTGGAGTTAATTTAACTCATTACGGAAAAGGTATTTATTTTATAAAAGTATTTGATAACACCAAATTAATTAAAGTTGATAAAATTGTATATGAATAAAATTGCATTTTTAAATTCAAAAAATATAATGTATAAATTTATAATTTATTTTTTTCTAATAATTAACAGTTTATCTGTATATTCAAATATTATTATAAAAAAGAACTTACCGAATGATTTTAATTATAAAGAAACCCCATTGTATATTTCTAATAACGATTCCATAAATAAAGATTCTACAAATTTTAAGATTCCTAAAAATAGTGTGTATTTTGAATTACTTGGGTGTGGTTTTTTGGGTTCTATTAATTACGAAAGAGTATTCATTGAGAAAAAAAACAATGTTATTAATGGAAGAATTGGTTTCTTTAGTCTGGTTTTATCAGGTCCTGTTGTAATAATACCTACATTGTTAAATTATCAAACCAAAATAAATAGATATATAAGTTTTGAGATAGGTGTTGGTTTACAATTTGTTTATGGAGGTAGCTTAAAAGATCATGAGATTAATTTTATTGGTAATTTTGGTTTCAGGCTACTTATAAAAAAGAATTTTCTCTTTAAAATTAACTTCACTCCTTTTTCTCAAAAAGGTTACAATTACAAAAAAGATACTAACACATTAAGTTTTCAGCCATGGGGTGGTTTAAGTATCGGCTACAGTTTTGGTAAATAAATAATTTTATAACAATGAATAATGGCAATAGCAACATTTTCCAACTCATCACAGGAACCCTTTGTTGCGGATATAACTTATATTGCAGGTAAGCAAATTCATTTATTACCCGGATTTAAAGTAATAAACGGAGGTAAATTTCATGGAAAAATTGAAGATATGGGCGAATGTAAAGTACTTGAAGGAATATATGATATTTTTAACTTACCTAATAACAATTCTTTTAGATATTTAGCAATAAATACCAATGCAGATAGTATAAATTCACAAATTAATATTTTAAAAACTGATTCAGTAAATTCTAATAAAGCAAATAAATTCGGTAGTCCCGAAGCTTCGGGACTGATTGAAAATTCAATTTCAATATATCCTAACCCAACATGCGGTATTGTTAATGTTCAATGCAATAATGATTTACCTTTTAGAGTAGAAATAACAAATCTTCTGGGGGAAAATATTTACTCATCAAACATTGTAACTATCAATATTAAAGTTAATTTAACTCCTTATGGGAAAGGCATCTATTTTATAAAAATATCTGATGAAAATTCTGTTTTAAGAACCGATAAAATTATTTACAAATAAATAAACTAATTAAAGCACATGACAATTACAATTAATGCTCAAAAATATAAACTTATTTTTTTTATATTTTCCAAATTGTACAATTCAGGATTAATAGTTGTTTTTTTATTAATCAGCAATTTAAGCACATCTTCCAGCAACTTAATACTACAACAAACACATTGTAAGTTTTTAAACCAGAAAAAGGTAAACGTACTTTTTAATAAATCAAGTAGTCTGTTTTCAAATAAATCTGATTTAAATTATAGTAAAACGGAAAACATATATTTTATACCAAATCAAAAAGATACGATTATTTATTATAAGCTACCCAAAAATAGTATATATTTAGAATTATTAGGTTTTGGTTTTTTTTATTCTGTCAATTATGAAAGAACACTTTTTGAAAATAAAAATAATTTTATTACCGGTAGGATAGGTTTCTCTAGTTTTCCAATGAATTATCCTTATACTGTTGTAATAATACCAGTAGTAATAAATTACCAAACAATTGTTAATAGAACCATTAGCTTTGAAATTGGTTGTGGTTATCGATTTATAGATAGGTCAATTATGGCAAATGCTGGTTTTAGATTTCTAATAAAAAATAAATTTTTAATTAAGGTTAACTTTACTCCACAATTATATGGATTTAAAGGAGGTAAGTGGGATATAGTATACATGGGTAAGGGATTTGGCATTATTCCTTTTGGTGGAATTAGTTTCGGCTACAGTTTTGGTAAATGAGTATTTTTATAACAAATAGTAATAGCAACAGTTCACAACTAAAATCTACAAAAACAGATTCTACATTTTTTGATAATAAAAACCAGAACAATAAATTAATTTCAATTTATCCTAATCCAACATCTGGTATTGTCAATATTCAATGCAATAATGATTTGCGTTTTAAAATTGAAATTACAAATATACTAGGAGAAAACATTTACACCTCAAATTTTATAACAAATAACATTGGAATTAATTTAACTCAATACGGGAAAGGTATTTATTTTATAAAACTTGATTTCGTTGACATAAAAAATACTTTAACAAAGTACAATAATTATAAACTTATAAAGCAATGAAAACAATAATATTTATAACTTTATTGTTCTCAAGTACATATTGTTATAACCAAACATGGGAAAAAATAAATTCACCAACACAAAATCATCTCATAAGAGATGTTAGTTTTGGAAGCGAAAATATAGGTTGGATTATAGTTGACAAACCACCCGATACAATAAGCAATACAAGTGATATTTACAAAACTGAAAATGGTGGTATTACATGGAATAAACAAACTACATCACAAGTGTTGTATTACAAAGGTTTTACAAGCATACACTTTATTGATACATTACACGGAATAATATCAAATGGTGGAAGCTATAACGATTCAGTAGGTTGTATAATATATACAAATAATGGAGGCGAAAAATGGTTATATAAAAACTTTGGTTGTTATTCGGCTTCAGCAGCTTGTTTAGTTGATACAAATATAGGATATTCGATTAGTCAATATGGGAATGCTTCAAGAAGTATTAATGGAATTGATACATGGATAGAAATAACATCAATTTCGTCACAAATATCTGGTCGTAAATTTCATGGTTTCAACCCAGATACTGTTTATTTTATAGGTGTATTTAATGTGTTTTTACCATTAAAAGGTGCTTTTGGTAAAACTTATGATGGAGGTATTAGTTGGGACATCCAACAATTTTCAGATATTCCGTCAGTTACAGGAATTTACTTTTATAATTTTAATAAAGGATGGATAGGTGGTAAAAATATAATAAAATATACAAACGATGCAGGTCAAAATTGGAGTACAATACTTATAAATTATTCTGTAACAGATATTGCATTTATCGATTCGCTAAGAGGTTTTGCTACAACTTCAGAAGGGAGAATTCTCAAAACTATTGATGGCGGATTCAATTGGTCAATTTCATATAACGGTTCTGTACCATTATCTGCATTATGTTTTACTAAACCAAATAATGTTGGCTATGCTATTGGCGATTCTGGTACAATATTAAAAATTAACACATTAAGTATTAATAAAAATAATTTTAATAATTATATAAATATATTCCCCAATCCCAGCAATGGTTTGTTTACATTAGAATTTAATACAACAACCCTATTAAAAAATGAAATAGAAATATATAATATAAACAGCCAGAAAATATATTCGGCAAGCACAAACGGAAACACATATAATATAGATATAACAGACTATGCAAAAGGCTTGTATTTTGTTATTATTACAAACGAGAACGGAAAAAAAACAGGGAAAGTAATGGTGCAATAGGAACAATAAGCTTTTTCTAAATTATTTATCTTCACTTCAAAAAAAATTGGAATTGTTAACAATGTATAGATTTCTTTTTTTTGTCATGTTGTTCCGATAGCTATCGGAAGATTAGCGAAACATCTATTCTTCATAATAAAACAGATTCTTCACGGAGTTTATCCTGACAAAGGAAGGATTCAGAATGACATAAAACCATAGTTTGTTGCCAATGCCTAAATTACAATCCTTTAATCGTTGTTGATATTTATTTCATCTATTTATTAACAATTTTGTTTGGTTTAAAATTGAATGTTGTAAATTTACGCATATCAAAATTAGATTCTAATTAATTCATTTTATGACTCAATTTGTTCACCTGCATGTTCACACTCAGTATTCGATACTCGATGGTGCATCAAAAATAAAAAATTTAATAAAAAAAGCTCTCGAAAATAATATGCCTGCAATAGCAATTACCGACCATGGTAATTTGTTTGGAGCAAAAGAATTTTTAACAGTAATTACAAAACACAACGACAGTGAAAAAAAACTAGCAAAAGATGCCGAAGAAAAAGGCAACAATTATATACCTAAAATAATAAAACCAATAATTGGTTGCGAAATGTATGTTGCTCGTCGCGACCATACATTAAAAGATAAAGACGTAAAAGACGACAGAAGTGGAAATCACTTAATAGTACTTGCAAAAAATGAAAAAGGATATAGGAATTTAATAAAATTATCGTCGTTAGCTTATATCGATGGATTTTATTCGAAACCAAGAATCGATAAAAAGCTTTTGTTTAAATATAAAGAGGGATTAATTATTTCTACTGCCTGTATTGCTGGTGAAGTTCCACGTGCTGTTCGTGCTGGGAATATTGATTTAGCTGAAACATTGATTAATGAATTTAAGGCAGAGTTTGGCGATGACTTTTATTTAGAATTACAACGTCATAAAACAAATGACGAAATTATGGACAGTAAAGTTTATGAGCAACAAATGCTTGTAAACAAGAATTTTATAACTCTTTCGGCTAAAACTGGTGTAAAATATATTGCAACAAATGATGTCCATTTTATTAATGAAGAAGATGCCGAAGCGCACGATCGTTTAATTTGTATAAATACTGGAAGTTTGGTTGATGACCCTGCACGAATGCATTACACAAAGCAAGAGTGGTTTAAATCATCCACCGAAATGGCTGAAATTTTTGCAGATGTGCCCGATGCACTTTCAAACACCGTTGAGTTAGCAGAAAAAGTTGAATTTTATAATATAAATAAATCGCCTGTAATGCCTATGTTTCCTATTCCAGAAGAATTTGGAACTATAGAAACTTACAAAGACAAATATACCGAAGAAACTTTAAAAAAAGAATTTACAGAGAAAGACTATAAGAGAATTAATAATTATTTAGATGCATTAAGAATACAGTTAGAAGCCGATTATTTAAAACACCTTGTTGAAAAAGGAGCTAAAACAAATTATGGAAAAAATTTATCCGACGAAATAAAACAAAGAATAGAATTTGAGCTTTATACAATAAAAAATATGGGGTTCCCAGGATATTTTTTAATTGTTCAGGATTTTATTGCACAAGCTCGTGAAATGGGAATTTGGGTGGGACCAGGACGTGGTTCGGCAGCTGGTTCGGTAGTTTCATATTGCCTACAAATTACAAATATTGACCCATTTAAATACAATTTACTTTTCGAAAGATTTTTAAATCCAGAACGTATTTCGATGCCCGATATTGACATCGATTTTGATGAAGATGGACGTGAATTAATTTTAAAATGGGTTGTAAATAAATATGGAAAAGATAAGGTAGCTAATATTATAACATTTGGCACAATGGCATCAAAATCATCAATAAAAGATGTTGCCAGAGTACAAAAAATGCCACTTAACGAAGCAGAACGCTTAACAAAACTTATCCCCGAAAAAATAGAAAACTTAGAAGATGCTTTTGCAAAATCGGCCGAATTGCGTCAAGAAAAAGAATCGGGAACAGATTTGGTAAAGTCAACTCTAGAATATGCAAGAGTTTTAGAGGGCTCGGTTCGTCAAACTGGAATTCACGCTTGTGGTATAATAATATGCAGAGATTCGCTAACCGACCATATTCCAATTTGCATATCAAAAGAAACAGACCTTCTTGTAACTCAATTTGATGGTCACTATCTTGAAGAAGTTGGAATGTTAAAAATGGACTTTTTAGGCTTAAAAACATTATCAATTCTAAAAGACGCAATTGCAAATATTGAATTATCTAAAGGAAAAAAGATTGATATAAATAAAATCCCATTAGATGATAAAAAAACATTTGAGCTATTTAGCAAGGGTTTAACAACTTCAATTTTTCAGTTTGAGTCGGAAAATATGCAAAAATATTTGCGTGAATTAAAACCAAACCGAATTGAAGATTTAATTGCTATGAATGCATTATATCGTCCAGGTCCAATGGAATATATTCCAAGTTTTATTAATAGAAAACATGGGAAAGAGAAAATAGTTTACGACTTACCAATAATGGAAGATGTTTTAAAAGAGACTTATGGCGTAACAGTTTATCAAGAACAAGTAATGTTGCTTTCGCAAAAATTGGCCGATTTTACAAAAGGCGATGCCGACACATTACGAAAGGCAATGGGAAAAAAACAACGTGCAGTACTTGATAAAATGAAGGGAAAATTTATTGAGGGCTGTCGCAAAAAAGGATATCCAGATATTGCAACCGAAAAGATTTGGACCGATTGGGAAAAGTTTGCAGAATATGCTTTTAACAAATCGCACTCAACTTGTTATGCTTATCTTGCATATCAAACAGGATATTTAAAAGCACATTACCCAGCTGAGTTTTTAGCAGCTAACTTAAGTCGTAATTTAGACGATATAAAGGAAATAACAAAGTTAATGGACGTGTGCCGAAGAATGAATTTTAAAGTTCTTGGTCCTGATGTTAATGAAAGTAACATACATTTTAATGTAAATAAAGAAGGAAATTTACGTTTTGGTTTAGGTGCAATTAAAGGATTTGGCGAATCGGCTGCCGATTATTTAATAAGAGAGAGAAACAAAAACGGCAATTTTAAAGATATTTTTGATTTTGTTGAAAGAGTAAATATTTCTACAGTAAATAAAAGAAGTTTAGAAGCCTTATCCATGTCAGGAGCTTTCGATTCTTTTACACAACTTAAAAGATATCAGTATTTTGCAGGAGAGTCAATTACTTTTATTGAGCAATTAATTCGTTATGGAACTAAATTTCAATCAGATAAAAGCAATTCACAACAGAGTTTGTTTGGAAGTGCAATACCTATTAGCATTAAACGACCAGATATCCCTCAAAATGCCGAAGAGTGGTCAACTCTTTATCAACTCGAAAAGGAAAAAGAATTAATTGGAATTTATTTATCGGCACATCCATTAGACCAATATAGGTTTGATGTTGAATATTTTGCATCAAATAGTTTGTCTGAATTAACCGATTTATCGCAATTTGAGGGAAAAGAAATTTCGATTGCAGGATTTGTAACACAATCGCAAAATAGAACTTCTCAAAAAGGGAATTTATATACAACATGCACAATAGAAGATTTTACAAATTCATTTAAATTTAATTTATTTGGGAAAGATTTTGTAGAATATGGTAAATATATGCAAGTTGGAATGTGCTTATTAATAAAAGCTGTTATAAAACGCAGATACAAAGAAGATAACACTGGAGATTTAGAATTTAAAATATCTAATATTTCGCTTTTATCAGAAGCCCGAACAACAGTAAAAAAAATTATTTTACAAATTCCATATCAAAGTATTAATGACTATTTTATAGGCGAAATAGAAAAATTATGTAAAAAAAATAAGGGACAAGCACAATTATTATTTAATCTGTATTGCGAAAACGAAAAATTATCGCTCGAAATGTTTTCTAGGACTTGCCCTATATCGCTAAATAATAATGTGTTGGAATTTTTAAAAGATAATTTTATTGATTTCAAATTAAATTAACAAATAAGTTTTAACTTTGCTTAATTATAGAATTAACAATAAATAAAAATAATATGACAATAGAATTAACTGACTCAAACTTTGATGAAAAAGTAATACAATCGGGAAAACCAGTTTTAGTTGATTTTTGGGCTGAATGGTGTGGACCATGTAGAATGATTGCCCCTGTAGTTCACGAGTTATCAGACGAATATGGCGATAAAGCTATTTTTGGAAAAGTAGATGTTGATAACAATAACGGAATAGCATCAAAATATGGTATTAGAAATATTCCTACAATATTGTTTTTTAAAAATGGTCAAATAGTTGATAAACTTGTTGGTGCAGTACCAAAAAAACAATTTGTAGAAAAATTAGATAAACTCCTTTAAAAACAAATTACGGATTCGAAATTACGAATAGAAAACTAATTTATTCGTAATAATTATTTGTAATTAAACATGTAATTTATATGTCGGTATTAATGGAATTTTCGATGTTCCCAACTGATAAAGGGGCAAGTGTTAGCGAATATGTTAGCAAAGTTATTGATATGGTTAGACAAAATACGAATAACTATAAATTAACAGCAATGGGAACAATAATTGAAACTGAAACATTTGAAGAAGCTCTTAACATTTTGCAAAATTCACATGATATTTTGTATCCACATAGCGATAGAATTTTTTCGACAGTAAAATTTGATATTAGAAAAGAACAATCGAACAGATTGTTAAATAAAATTGAATCGATAGAAAAAAAGATTGGCAAAGTAAATAAATGACCAAATTTTTTATTTTCTTAATTCTTTTTTTGTCAATAAAACTTGCATTATCACAAAGTTTTTTAAAAAATAATGCATTTAAATCGGGCGAAAAAATATCTTATAACATAATGTATAACCTTGGTTTTATTTGGGTTAATGCTGGTAAAGTTGATTTTTCAGTTGATAGTTTGCAAGTTCAAAATAAACCTATTTATATTTTTAAAAGTGCTGGTACATCATATTCATCTTACGATTGGATAATGAAAGTACGTGAGTCATTTTCATCATCGGCCGAATGTACGAACTTAAAACCATTAAAATATATTAGAAAATCGGTTGAGGGTAGCTATTTTGCAAACGAAACTTATGAATTCGATTATAGTAAAAACAAGTTATACACTCAAATAGAAAACAGTAAAACTAAACTAACTCACGATACACTTATATTAAAACCTAATTCGCTCGACTTGCTTACAGCTATTTATATTTGCAGAAACATTGATTTTTCGAAATATAAAATAGGCGATAAAATCCCCTTTTTAATATTACTCGATAATAAATACGAACCACTTTATGTAAAATATTTAGGTGCTGATAAAATTGAAAATCGTGATGGTAAGCAGTTTAATTGTTTAAAGTTTTCGGCAAGTTTACTTTCAGGAACAATTTTCCGTTCAGGCGAAAACATGAAAATTTGGGTTACTAATGACAAATATCATTTGCCGGTTTATATTGAGGCCGATATTCTCGTTGGTTCAGTAAAAGCATTTATTTCGTCTTTTAGTGTATTATAAAAGCAGTATTTTTAAATGAACATAATTTAAAAATTAAAGTGCTTGTATTTAAATTGTTGTAAACTACTAAATATTTTAGATTATTGGCAACCATTTAAAAAATATTTCGTCAATTCATAAAGTTTTAATTTTTCAATTTTGTAACTTTGTTAAAAATATATATTTATGAAAACTAACAATACTTTTTTTAAGTTGTTTTTGGCAAGTTCTTTATTGTTGTTTTTTATAACAACAACAGCTCAAGTAAGCTATAAAAAATCGACTTTTCAAACACCAATAAAAAGCCAAAAATCTTTTGTCGAAAACAAAGGGCAATATGCCGATATAAATGGTAAAAAAGTTTTATTTACTAACTTCGACAATTCCGAAGAATATTATTTTACAGAAAACGGATTAATTATAAAGCTCGACACCGTTTTATATAAAAAACCATGGGCAAAAAAGATTAAAGATGTTTTTGAAAAAGAGCATGAAACAGAAAGAGAATATTTTAAAGAAACATCATATTATTTATATGCCGAATGGCAGAATATAAATCCACAAGTAAAAATTGAAACATCTGAAAAGGCTGAAGGATATTTTACATTTGGTATGCATAAAGATATTTGCAATGGTTACCAAAAAATTACTTATAAAAATATTTACCCAAACATTGATATTGAATATACTTTACCTTCAGATAAATCGGGAATAAAATATAATTTAGTTCTTCACCCTGGAGCCGATGTTTCCGATATTTCGTTAAAATATAGTGGCGATGTTAAAGAAATGATTGCCGATAATAATGGAAATATAATTATTAAAACCCCTTTACATAATATTATTGAACATGCACCAAAAAGTTTTTACGAAAATGAGTCTAATGATATTTCATCAGCTTATATATTAAATGATAATAACATTTCCTTCTTTGTGTCAAATGCTAATGAACATAAAACTTTAATAATAGACCCTTGGATTTCTGGCATAACAGGATATACCGACCCTTGGGGTTACGATGTTGAATACGATTGGAGTGGAAATTTATACGTTTATTATAATGATTTTAATGGAACTTCAAATAATGGATTATATGTTAGAAAATTTTCACCAGCGGGCACATTGTTATGGACACACACTATTACTACTCAATTTACTTATGAGGGTAATTTTATGCTAGATAAATTAGCTAATAAGCTTTATATTTCTGAAGGGTTTGATAGTGGAGGAGCTTTTGCATATAGGTTAGATTTAACAGGTGCTGCCGATGGTTTTCAATCTCAACAAAATGGAAGTTTTTTGGAAATGTGGGATATGGCATTCGATTGTAATTTAAATAGAATAGTTGGTGTTGGTGGAGGAACAAACTCAAATTTAAATGGGGGATTAATAAATCCAGGATCAGGTGCTGTTACTATTGCAAATTTTACTGGTTTAACTCCCACCGACCAAGATATTGCTTGTCAGGCTGTTGATGGACAGGGAAATTTATTTGTTGTGTATGCTTTTGCTTCTGGATATATGGACAATTTAATATCTTTAGTAAATGCAACATTAAACGGAAATGTTTGGCAGGTTAATCATGGAATGTATGGTTTTGGAGAATGTTTGAATCATGCTCCGTTGTTTAGCTGTTCGGGTCCTGGTTCAAATGCTTTTAATGGTTTAGATGTAAATAATGATTATTTATATTATTATGACGGAGGTGGTTTAGCTGCTTATAACAAAGCTACTGGTGGTCAACTTGCAGCTACTTCTGTAGGTTGGTCAGGAACTTTTTATACTCCTAGATATCAAGGCGGTATAGCCGTTGACGATTGTAACAACGTGTACGTAGGAGGTCCAAAT
>JAVHRJ010000473.1:0-11304 GCA_036171595.1 Bacteroidales bacterium | reverse complement strand
ATTTGATTTATTGGTGAAAAGTTTGGATTGCTCGATCCAACTAAAAATGATTTTATTGGCTCACCATTTTCGAAGGCAGTATATTCGAATTCGTTATTTATGTTTGAGTAATTTGTGTTACCGAATTGTATTATAGAAAAATCATGTTTTTTTAATTCTGAATTGAATTTTAATGAATCGGGTAAAGAAAAATCGACAAAAAAGTTGAGGTTGTATGCTAATTTGCCCTTTGTTTTAATACCGTACAAAGTATGAAACAAGCCTTCGGGTAACGCATCGAATAAGTCCTGAGATTGGAAATCTTTTTTATTTATTATTAATGCTAATTGTTTTGTAGGGCTAACAGTGTATTTTATATAAGGATTAAAATTTAATTTATTAATTCGAACAATTGTGTTGCTATCTAATTCAAAATAATTTTCTCCAATATTAAAATTAAAATCGAAATTTAAATTTTTAAATGTTACATCGGTTTTCGAAATGGCAGGTTGGTTAATTTTCAAGTTGCTTATATACGATTTTCCAATTAAGTTAATTTTATTGTTTGCAGAATATTGAATAAAACTAAAAAATGCAGTGTCAAAGCTTATATCAGCATTATAACTTTGTGTTAATCCAGATAGTCGTTTGTCTTTTTTTCCTGATTGTAAAATTTTTATTCCTATTGTTCTAGAAGCTGGAATAATTATACTTACAATTCTAATTTCCGATTTGTATTTGTAGTCGTTTAATAAAAATACACCATTAAGAATATTATCGGAATATTTTAAATTTAAACAATTAGCAATAGTTGAGTCATTTTTATTTTTATATGATAAAAATAATTTTTTAATACTTATTTCATTTGGAATATGGTTAAACAATGCATTAAAAATGGTGTTGCTTCGCTTATAATAATTTACTTTACTTGTTTTGGTAGTATCAGTTAGGGTATCGTTTTTGTTTTTAAATAAAAAGCTGAAGTTATCTGTAGAATCTTTTATGCTTATTGTTGTTGAAATATTAGAAATATTTAGAGAGTTAATTTTGATATCACCAACTATTAAATTCCAAAAATTTAAATTAGTACTTAAACTATCAATATAAATAAGTGTATCGTTATTGCTCGGACTTAAGCAGATTTTTGATATTTCGATAGTTGTAATTCCTTTTAATTCGGGATTATTTATTGAAATATAGCCCACGTGATTTTTATTAAACGACTCGATTTTAGAATTTAAAAAATAATTAAAAATTGCTTGTTTAAACACTAATACAATAATTATAAGTAAAACTATTGTAAATAATGTTATAACAGAGTACTTCTGTATTTTGTGTTTTAATGATTTCATTATATTCTAGAATTGGTAGAAAGATAATTAATAACATAATCATTAATCGAATCTTCTAAAGTGGAAAAGGGCATATTGTATCCAATAGATTTTAATTTATCCATTTTTGCTTCGGTAAAATATTGGTATTTATCGCGAATGTCAATTGGTGTGTCAATAAATTCAATGTTAGGCTTAATGTTCATTGCCAAAAATGTTGAATTTGCTAAATCAATAAAAGTTCTTGCTTTTCCAGTTCCCAAATTATAAATGCCAGAATTTTTTCTGTTATTCATTAAAAAATGTAACACGTTTACAACATCTTTTACATAAATAAAATCGCGTTTTTGTTCGCCATCGTTAAACCCTTTTTTGTGCGAACGAAATAATTTTATTTTACCTGTTGTTTTAATTTGATTGAAAGAATGAAAAATAACCGATGCCATGCGTCCTTTATGATATTCATTTGGACCAAAAACATTAAAAAATTTTAAACCTGCCCAAAAATATGGTTTATCTTTTTGTTGCAATGCCCATATATCGAAATTGTTTTTCGATTCGCCATAAGGGTTTAATGGTTTTAGTTGTGGAATTGTTTTTTCGTTATCGTCGTATCCGAATTCTCCATTGCCATAAGTTGCTGCTGAAGAAGCGTATATTAAAGGTAATCCATATTCAACGCAAGCTTTCCAAACATTTTTGGTATAGTTTAAATTTAATTCATCAAAAATATTTTTATTAAATTCTGTTGTGTCTGTTCTAGCACCAATATGAAAAACAATTTGCACAAATTTATGATTATTTTGTAACCAATTAAAAAATTCTGTGCGTTGAATTTTAGCAGTAAATTTTTTGTTCTCGAAATTAGAAAGCTTCTCGGTTTTTGTGAAATCATCAACTAAAACAATGTCTTTAAAATTTTCATTGTTGAGCCGAGAAACTAAAACGCTTCCAATAAATCCAGCTGCTCCAGTAACTACTATCATAAAATAATTTTTACAAAACTACACATTTTTAAGTTAATTAGTTAAAAGTAGAATTTAACATACAAGAAAAAAATTTAACTTCGCAAAAAAAAATAAATATGTACAGAACTCATACATGTGGCGAACTTAATATTAAAAATGTAGGCAATGAAGTAACTTTAAGCGGTTGGGTACAACGAATTCGCGATAAAGGTTCAATGCTTTGGGTCGATTTACGTGACAGATATGGCATTACTCAATTAATTTTTGAGCGTGACGAAACGAATAACGAACTTTTTGAAAAAGCAAAAAGTCTTTCTCGCGAATATGTTATTCAGGCAATAGGAAAGGTAATTGAGCGTGAATCGAAAAACCCAAAAATGCCTACTGGCGAAATAGAAATAAAAGTTATTGAATTAAAAGTACTTAATGTTTCAAAAACTCCTCCTTTTACTATTGAAGATAATAGTGATGGTGGCGATGAATTAAGAATGAAATATCGTTATCTCGATTTAAGAAGAAATCCAGTTAAAAATAATATTGCACTAAGGCATAAAATGGGTGTTGAAACTCGCAAATATTTAACCGATAATGATTTTTACGAAATTGAAACTCCTTTTTTAATAAAATCGACTCCCGAAGGGGCACGCGATTTTGTTGTTCCATCACGAATGAACCAAGGGCAGTTTTATGCTCTTCCACAATCGCCACAAACATTTAAGCAATTGCTAATGGTTGCAGGTTTCGATAAATATTTCCAAATTGTACGTTGTTTTCGCGACGAAGATTTACGAGCCGACCGTCAACCTGAATTTACGCAAATAGATTGCGAAATGTCGTTTATTGAGCAAGAAGATATTTTAAATATGTTCGAAGGGCTTACAAAACATCTTTTTAAAAATGTAAAAGGCATTGATATTAAAAATTTTCCACGCATGACTTATGCTCATGCAATGAAAAACTATGGTTGCGATAAACCTGATGTTCGTTTTGAAATGACTTTTGTAGAAATTAATGATATAGTAAAAGAAAAAAACTTTAAAGTTTTTGATGATGCTGAACTTGTTGTTGGAATTTGTGCAAAAGGATGTTCGGAATATACTCGAAAACAATTAGATGAGTTAACCGATTTTGTTAAGCGCCCACAAGTTGGAGCTACTGGTTTGGTTTATTTAAGATGCAATGCAGATGGGACTTTAAAATCATCGGTTGACAAATTTTATAATGAAGAAGAATTAAAAAAATGGGCTGTAAAATTTAATGCTAATCCAGGCGATTTAATTTTAGTGCTTGCTGGTAAAACGGAAAAAACGCAAAAAGCTTTATCCGAACTTCGTCTAGAAATGGCAAATAAACTCGGTTTGCGAAATCCTGAAGTTTATTGTCCACTTTGGGTTACAGATTTTCCTTTATTAGAATGGGACGATGAAACACAAAGGTATTATGCTAAACATCATCCATTTACATCGCCAAAACCAGAAGATATTCAATTATTAGAAACCGAAGCAGGTAAAGTTAGGGCAAACGCATACGATTTAGTTATTAATGGAGTTGAAGTAGGAGGGGGTTCAATTCGTATTCACGACAGAAGTTTGCAAAAACAAATGTTTGGGATTTTAGGTTTTACCGATGAAGAAGCTCAAAAGCAATTTGGATTTTTAATGAATGCTTTTGAATATGGTGCGCCACCTCATGGTGGAATAGCTTTTGGTTTCGATAGGATATGTTCGCTTTTTGGTGGAAGTGAGTCTATACGAGATTTTATTGCTTTCCCAAAAAATAATTCGGGACGCGATGTAATGATTGATTCTCCTTCAGAAATTAGCGAAATTCAATTTAACGAATTGGGAATTCAGATAAAAAAGCAATAAGTGTATTTATAAATTGATTAAAAATTAATATTTGAAAATACATTAATAAAAAAAGCCTCAATTTGAGGCTTTTTTATTTTATATGTTTTAAAAATTATTTTTGTTTAGGAGTTTCGTCTTTAGGAGCTTCAACTTTTTCTACATCACCTGTAACTTTTAAGGTAATGTTAGTATTGTCAGGATCGTTAGTTACAACTGTAATTGTTTTATTTTGTTTACCAGGTTTACCAGCAGAATTAAAAGTTGCTTTAATTGTAGTTGATTGACCAGGTTTAATTGTTGTTTCAGAAGGAGTAACAGCTGTACAACCACATGATGCTTTAACTTTTCTAATTAATAAATCTGATTTGCCATCATTTGTGAGTTTAAAATCGAAATTTGCTAAATCACCTTCTTTAATTGTATTAAAATTAAACTCTTTTGTTTCGAAGTTTGCTTTTGGTGCATTTGCACGTTGTTCTGGTGTTAGTTTTGTGAAATCTTCTTCAATTGTAGCACTTACCGATAAACGATTGTTTGCATCAAATTTTCCATTTACAACTAAGTCAATTCTATCCATAACAAAACCCCAATCTGTTTGTTTTGATCCATCATAAGTAGCAACAATTTTTCCTTTTGCATTAGGTTTTAATACTTCTGGAACTGCTTTAATGGTAATATGGTTTGGAACTTTTTCAAAAGTTAATTTTAAATCTTCATTTGTTGTATTTAAAACTAGTAAACTATCGGTTTTAACTTCTGTTTTAAAAACTTTTATTAAAGCAATATGATTTGATTTTAATCTTAATCCGCTCATTAATGTTGGATAATCGTCTTCAATTGTTTTTGGTTTAGGATTTACAATTCCTTTTATTGTTAAAATAACAGTAGCGTTTTCGGCATTTGAAGTAACAGTAATAGTTTTATTAAATTGGCCAGGACGATTTTGGGGATTGTAAGTAGCTTTAACAATACCTTTTTTCCCAGGGAGCACTGGGTCTTTTGTCCAATCAGGAGTTGTACAACCGCAAGATGCTTTTACACCTTGAACAATTAATGGTGAACCGCCAGTATTAGTAAACGAAAACTCTTTGGTAACTGGGCCTTTCTCTTCGTTAATTGTGCCAAAGTCGAACGATTCTTCACTAAATGTTATTTTTGGGTCTTTGGTTTGTGCATTTACAAATGCCGATAAGCCCAAAAAGAAAGCTAATGTTAAAATTGAAATCTTTTTCATGTTATTAAATTTTACTTGTTAAGGCAAAACTAACAATAACAATACAAGTATCATAATTCTTTAACTTTTTTTTTTATGGTTTAACAAAAATTAACCTTAAAAATAATTGCGTTATTTGCTTCAAATTTTGTATTTAATTCCGATAAAAAGAACATCGTCAATTTGAGCTTGCATAGCTTTCCATGAGTTAAATAAGGAGATGATTTTGTTGTGTTGTTCGTTCATTGGAAGTGAATTTATTTCTGCAATCCATTTCTGCAATCCACTTATTTTAAGTTTTTTCCCGTTTTCTCCTCCAAACTGGTCAGGTACTCCATCGGTAAAAAGATAAATGCAATCGTTATTTTGTAGCTTAAAATTATGTTCTTTGAATTCTTTATTTGCAAAGTGTTGCGATGCTCCTATAGAAAATTTGCTTCCTCTAATATATTCTAATTTGTTATTTTGAAATAAAAGTAATGGCCTCATTGCCGATGAAAAAACCATTTCATTCGTTTTTAAATTAAATAAACAAACTGCAACATCTAGACCATCATTGGCTTTAGTGTTTTCTTCAGTTTGCAACGAAATTTGTAATTCTTTATCGAGTTCATATAAAATTTGTGATGGTGAAAACATGTGTTTTTTGTTAAGAATGTCTTTTAAAATGGTAGAACAAATAAGCGACATAAATGCACCTGGAACACCGTGTCCTGTGGCATCAGCACAAATTAAAATAAAAGTATCTTCGGTTTGATGAAAAACATAAAAGTCGCCACTAACAATATCACGTGGTTGGTAATAAACAAATGAGTTGTTAAATGTTGAATGTAATTTCGAAACAGTTGGTAAAATTGCTTCTTGAATTCGTTTAGCATAATTTATACTATCGGTAATATCTTTATTTTTTTGTTCAATAAGTTCTTTTTGTAAAACAACTTCATGTGTGCGTTCGTCGAGTTTTTGTTGTAATATTTCTTCTAATCTTCTATGATTACGTTCGCGAATTTTAATAAATAAATACAATCCATATAATATTATAACAAAACATAATAAAATAAACCACCATTTTTTCCATAAAGGAGGTTCTATTAATATTTCAATTTTAAAAGGTTCGGAATTGCATATTCCATGCGAGTTATATGCTTTTATTAATAATGTGTATTCACCATCATCGAGACGAGGATAAATTGCAAAATTATTATATGTTTGTTCCGACCATTCTTGGTCGTATCCCTCTAACATATATTTATAAGTAACCATTTCGGGGTTTCTAAATGTAATGCCCGAAAAATCTACTCTAACTTTGTATTTGCTATAAGGCATTGATATTTTGCCAATTGACGAAATTTCGGTATCGTTAAATTTTATTGAGTTAATTGTTATTACAGGTGGAACACGGTTAATTGCATTTTTCCTAAAATCATATCTTAATATACCATTAGAAGTGCCAAGCCACATAATCCCATTGTTATCGATACAATTTGCATTGATATTACAATCATTTGTTATTCCTCTGTTTATCCCAAACTGCTGAATTGATGTTTGAAAAATTGAGCTAATGCCTTGTCTGTGACCAACCCAAACCGTACCTGTTTCGTCAGATATAATACTATAACAATATTCAGATAACAATCCGTTTGAAGTGTTGTAATTTTTAAATTTATTATTTGTTTTAACATAAACCCCATTGCCATAAGTTGCTATCCATAAATTTCCTTTTATGTCAAAATTTAATGAATTAATTTTAACTAATTCATCAGTTGTACTAATTTTTATTTTATTAAAATGATAATTGTTATAACAACATAAATAATTTGTTGGCGTGGCAATCCAAACATTTGCATTAACATCTGTTATTATATGGTTTATAAAGTTATGTGGTAATCCATCAATTGTTGTTAAAATTTTATTTGTGTTCTTTGTTTTGTTTATTATAATTAATCCATTGTGAGTACCAATAAAAATATTTTCTCCAAAACCATCTATTGAGCTTATCGAATTAATAAGTTGGTCGTCTGAAATGAAATATGGTTTGGCTTTTTCTTTTTCAATGTCGAATATAAAAATTCCTTTTTTGTCGGTCCCAATCCATAACAAATTTTCATTATCTAAATAAAGCGAAGTAATTTTATCATTTGGTATGCCATTTTTTTCAGAAAAAAATAAAGGTAAATTAATTTGATCAGATAATATTTTTATTAATTTACCATTGGTCCCTGCCCAAATACAATTATTGCCAGGGTGCGTTGCTGTAACTGGGAAGTCGGTTTTGTCGTTATTTAAAATAAATGTAAAATAATTCTCGAAAAATGTTGCTAATCCACTTCCATAGGTGCCAATCCAAATGTTTTGCTCTCTATCAAATAATATTTTTTTAATGTTTGTTGATTTTAGTCCATTGCTTTGGTCAAATATTATTGGTTTTTGATAATTGTTATTATTTGATGAGAATGGAATATTTATTAATCCTTTACCCATTGTTGCAATCCATAAGTTGCCGTTAGGTTCGCATTCTATATCTTTAATAGGTACTTCTGCTAATTTTAAATCAGTAAATATTTCTTTAACTGTTAATCCAGTTAGTGAATAAATTCCGGCATCTTCGGTTCCAAAATAGTAATTTCCAGTAAATTTCGAAAAATATATGCATTCGATTTTAGTTGTTGGACTATTTTTTATTTCAATTAGTTCATTTGGTTTGGTTTTATTAAAAACGTATAATCCATCACCTGTTCCAACTAAAATATTTTTACCAATTAAATTAATGCAATAAATTTGTTGCCCTTCGAATGCTTTCGAAAATAATTCAATTTTTTTATAGTCTGATGAAATTTTACAAATACCTGCATTTTGTGTAGCAACCCATACGCTACCATCTTTTTCTGGAATTATTGAATTTATTGAACCTGGGTTTTTGATTGGTAAGTTTATGTTTTTAAACTGAATGCCATTAAAAACCGTTATTTTGCCATTATTATGGCCAAACCAATTTATCCCATTTGTACTCGAACAACTTGCAGATATAAAATTGTCGCCACTTATTTTTGCTAAGTCAAAATTTTTAAATGCGTGACCATCAAATCGGAAAAGTCCTTCGCCTGTACCTAGCCATAAAAATCCAATTGAATCTTGATGAATCGAATATATGTATGGGTAAATTCCATCTTTTTCGGAGTCGTAAATTTTAAAACGATATGATTGTGAAATTCCAGATAAGCAAAATAACAAAATGCAAACTAAAGAAAAAAAGGGAATTTTAAACATTATTATTTCTTAATTTGTGTTGCAATAATTTTGCCTTTAAACTTGGGTATTCCACCAATTGGGCTAACATAAAATGGCATTAATTGTCCATACTGGTTAGTAACATAAATTACAACATTATTATTTTTAATGGCAGCGGTTCTATTTTTAACAAATTGAATATCCATTGAAGTGTTTTTTTCGTCGGCAACAATTAAATGTGTACTCGATTCCCAATTGCCTTCGTTAGATACTTTTGCTGCAATTCCATTTTTCGATACCGAAATTAATCTTATTAACCCATCGTTATCCCAATCGAAATTAAATACTTTTAGCGAAACAACGTCTTTGTCAATATAAGGATAAATGTGAGAAACATTGCTTGTGTTATCGTGCATTCTAAAAGTGTATTCAAAGGTAAAAGCATTGCTGCCTTCAATTGATTTATTTTCATTTGCTTGTGTGCTAATGTAATAGCGGTATAAATTTCCATCATCGCCCGAAACTCCTTGAGTAATTATTTTAAAAATGTAACCTCCATAATCTTTACTTAATTCGCCTTCGGTTGGGTTAAATGGTCCAAACGTATACCAATTTTTATCGTATTTTGTATTTACTGCAAAAGTTTTAGTTGCAAGTAAATTTCCACTTTTATAATTACCTTTTGGATCAATGTTTTTGGCATCAGAGTCGGTTATTGTTCCTTTTCCACCATACACGCTAAATGATGTTTTTGTATCAAATTCTCCTTTTGCTTCGTCAAGTTCGCCACCACAATCGGGATCGTAAACTCTTATATAAATTGGGTTTAATTGTGTAGTTGGAATAACCACAAAAAAAGTCTCGCAAAAATCGTCATCGCCCCATTTGGTTTCGCTTTGTGAACCAAAAGTTACAAGATAAGGAATATTTTCCTCGGCAGTTGGTATCGATTGACTATTAACGTATTGTGAAAAAGTTAAAAAACTTATTATTAATAATATGTATATGTGAAATACTTTTATCATAATTCAAAATTATAAAAATTTTAGAATATTGGGCGTTAAAAATTTATTTTTCTGTTAAATCTATAAATTCAAATGAGTTGCCACAACTTTTAATAAATTTTTTAAAATTCTCATTTGAAATTACAAGCGAAGCAGTGTTTATGTTCGGGTGAAAACTTAGGTGTTTCCTTGTTTTTAAATTTTCGTCTATAAATAAATGCACTTCTTTGTTTGTGTCGTTTATTAAACCAAATGGCGAAACAGAGCCAGGACTAACTCCTAAATATTTTTTCATCCTTTGTTCCGATGCAAACGAAATTTTACCTTGCTTTAAAATTTTTTCGAGTGAATGTATATCAAGGTTTCTATTGTGTTCAATTATAACAAGATAATGCTTATCACCCTTATGATTTCTAAAAAATAAATTTTTACAATGCGATGCATTGATGTTTTTCCAATACTTTATTGCTATTTCAATTGTTGGAGCAGGAGGGTGTTCGTAATATTCAAATAAAATTTGAAGCTCGTCTAACCTTTTGTAAAGTTCAGGTTGACCGTTCATTACAAAAATTATTTTATTGGAAAAAGACCGTAAATTTCAGCATCAATTTTATTTATTATTTCGCTTAAGTCTTCGTTTTTTTTGCTGAAGTTGATTTTATCAACGTCAATAATTAATATTTTACTTAAGCTATAACTCGAAATCCATGCTTCGTAACGTTCATTAAGTTTTTTAAGGTAATCGATTCTAATGCCATCTTCGTATTTTCTTCCACGACTTTGAATATGTTCAACCAGTTGAGGTACAGTTGCTTTAAGGTAAATTAATAAGTCGGGGGGTTGAATTAGCGATGTCATTAAATTAAATAGCGAAAAATAATTCTCAAAATCTCGCGACGACATTAAGCCCATTGAATGCAAGTTAGGTGCAAAAATAAATGCATCTTCGTATATTGTTCTATCTTGAACTACAGTTTTTTTTGCTTTGCGTATTTCTACAACTTGGTTAAAACGACTATTTAAAAAATATATTTGCAAATTAAACGACCAACGATGCATGTCTTCGTAAAAATCGTTTAAGTATGGATTATCTTCTACATCTTCGTAATGTGCTTCCCATTTATAATGTTTTGCCAACAGCCTAGTTAGTGTAGTTTTGCCCGAACCTATGTTGCCTGCAATAGCTATATGCATTCCCATAATTTATGTTTTTTTTATACCCGAAAAATACTATTTTTTTTATTAAAATGAATTATTTTTTTTACAAATATTTATTTTTGAAAAAAATGAATATATTTATTTTGAAAAAAACGAAATTTTGCATGTTGTTATATCATGTTAAATAACATTTTGTGATTTTATTAATTAAAGAATGTCAATTAAATAAAAGGAAATATATGATGTAATAAAATTTAAAAAATAAATTTGTTATTGTAAAATGTAATATATATTTTTGAAAATTATTTAAAGTTCTTTTTTATTTATAATGCTAAAAAATTAACTCTAACCTCGAAACTGAAATAAATTATGGAGAAACAAAGTTCTAAAGTTGAAGAGCTTTTAATTGCAAACAAACAGCTAATTATCGAAATAGAAAAACAAAAACTTAAGTTAAGCGAATTACAAAACTCTATTAATCTTTATACTACAACATTTGATACTATTAGTGATTCTATTTGCTTAATTGATGCCGATGCAAATATTTTATTGCACAATAAAGCAACCGAAACT
>JAVHRJ010000472.1:0-2197 GCA_036171595.1 Bacteroidales bacterium | reverse complement strand
ATTTTCCGCTGAAATCGGCACCACAAGCATAATATCAACGATCTTTTTTGGTTCCTTTCCCGCGACTTTTACAAGATAATTAAGCTCTGGCGTTTTGATAGCATTCAAAAAACCTTTTTCCCAAAGCCAACTGAGCCAACGCTCATCGGCTTTGTGATAAAACCACTGTTTAACATCCTCATTTACAGAAATCAAAGCAGATACTTCTCCCGGTTTTACCTCGGCAGGATCTTTCGCTAACAACGCATCTATTTGTTTGTGTAATTCAATTTGGTTCATATATTATTTATCATTGTTTTAACTTAAAATTATCAAATAATTTAATTAATAAATCTTGAAATTCATTAAAAACATCTTCATAATCAGCATCTTTTATCTTTGGTTGTTTCTGTAATACAAAATGATACGGGGCCTTAAATTGCTTTTCAATTTGATTACGCTTATTTGTATGTCTTAATTCTTGAATAATTCTGTTATTGAGATAATTTATCTTGCGCTTAATATCATCAAACTCATCTTTTTTCTTTGGATCATTTATTTCTTCGAAAGCACTGAAAAAATCTATGTCTTGCATGGCTTGCGCAATTCGCAATGCAGCATTACAAGGCCAGTCATCAGCGGGCCTGTGTTGTATGTAGTAAAGCGCCCATTTATAATCGTCTTGAAAATCATAATCATTTCTACCATTTATTTTATGCACAGTATTAACTTTAGCTATTAATCTCACCTGATCTGTAGTAAATTCAACTCCTGCTCGCCGATTTATTAATTTTGGTTGATCTGCATTCTCTGGTAACCCGACACTTGGTTCATCTATGGCAGGCAAGTTTATGTTATAAGTAATATTTAGTTGGTGAACACTTTTTTTATAAACAAACCAATTATGAAACCACGAGGAAAAATTCAATTTGTTAATTAAATTTTTAATTTTTAACAATATCAACTCCATAATTTATGTCTTGTTTTCAACAATTTTTATCTCTTCCAGCGTGAGGCCGTAAAGTTTATAAACTTCTTCGTCTATTTTACGGTCGGTTTTTTCGATTTCTGATTTTATTAATTTCCACTTTTCAGAGTTTTCCTCTATTTTTTTAATTTCTTTATTCAAAGATAATTGACAATCGATTAATTCATCTAATTTACTATTATTTATATCTTTGTGTATTGGAATTTGATTTAAGTGATTAATTTTTATTTCCGCAAATAATTTGCCCCTTCTGGGCTGAATGGCTATAAAATACCATGTTCCCATTTTTGAATTTAATATCGCTAAGATTGTTTTTAAATTATATTTTAAAGATTCTTTATTATAAAGTACGAAGAAATTGTTGCTTACGATATATCCCCTATTATCGATGGTTGCAATTATTTTATCCCCTGTTCTTCTAACTAAAATTTTTTCATTGTTAAAATATTCCTTTCTACCCAAATTAGCATATTCACCCTTTTCTTTATCAATTAAGGCTTTGTCGTAATTTATATATTTTCCGCCCCAATTTTCAGAATATTTTTCAACCTCAACGCCTTTGAATATAAGTTTCTTGCAATTTTTAGAAACAGGCTGATTTAAAAACAATTTCTCCCTTATATTACCAGAATGTACACCCTCATGAATTTCTAAAATATTTCCTAGCGCGAGACTCTGACTATCTAATTTCCTTTTTAATGCTAGCGTATTATCGTCAAAAAATAAATTAAATTTAAACCCGTCGTTATTTTGAAAAACCTCTTGCTTAATTAATGTGGTTTTATTTTCATTCAAAATATTAATTAAATTATTTTCTCTAAGCTTAGAATCTTTTTCTTTCGATAAGTTAATAATAACAGTATCTAAATTTACTCCTTTAAATGCCATTCCCGTGTAATAAATATGAGAAATTTTACAGGTATTCAAAATTAATTTTCTGATTTGAGGATAATTTTTAAGTAATACTATGTCGGGAAGCACAAATCCTAGATTACCATTATTAACTAGTAGAGATAAAGACTTTTCTATAAATAAAGCGTAGGTATCAATGATTCCCCCGCCGGAGACAAAAGTGTTTTTAAAATATTCTTTCTCCGCTTTATTTATTTCTGCTCCCCATGGCGGATTACCAATAATTACATCAAAACCACCCTGTTTGAAAACTCCAGGAAATTCTTCTTGCCAATTAAATGGTTGTTTGTCTCGCCAATTTTTGCCAAAATATTTTTA
>JAVHRJ010000471.1:0-2205 GCA_036171595.1 Bacteroidales bacterium | reverse complement strand
TATTTCTTCATTCAAATCAATGTTATAACCACTTGTAATATAAAAATGATTTGCAAGATTTATTGTTGCATTAAGGTCTTCGCTTTTTAATTTAATTTTATTTGATAATAATTGCATAATACTAATTCCCGAATAAAATTTTTCGTTATAAAGCCATGCTCCAAAATCAACGTTTGGACGAATTGATTTCATTGAAATATGCTCTGCTACAGCTTTGTCGTAATTTTCGTATAAATCTATTTTATTGCCATCAATACCATATTGCATAATTCCCGCAGCTAATCCTAACGAAAGTTTAAAATTTTCGAATTTTACTTTATAATTATATGCAACCGATGCCGATAAACGTCGAGTTGGACCAGTAATATCGTTAATAATGTAACTACCTAATCCCATTGTTTCATTAATTTTTCCGTTGTATGTAAGAAATTGTGAACTTGGAGCATTGCTAAATCCTACCCATTGACTTCTATGGTGTAACATCACTTCGCTAAATTGTTTTGTGCCATTTGCTGCAGGGTTAAAAATAGTATAATCGAAATTACGTAATGAAATTTCTGGTATTTGTTGAGCATAAATTGATGATATGCTAAAAAATAACAATATGAAGAATATGTTTTTCATTTTTTATCTGATTATTGTTACATCACCTTTATATATTTTGCCATCGTTAATTTTTAAAATATAATAATATGTAGCTTCGGGTAATTCGTTTCCAAAATATTTTCCATCCCATTCATTATTATAGCCTTGTTTTTCGTAAACAATATGCCCATTTCTATTGTAAATGTATAAATGATTATCAGGATGCTGTAGTATGTTTTCAATATACCATGTTTCATTTGTACCATCATTATTTGGTGTAAATGTATTATGAATAATAATTTCATAAATTGGTTCAGGTATTGTACTTAATGTTATAATATCTGAATTTGCACATCCATTATTATCAGTTATTGTAATAGTATAAGTTGTTTGATTACTAATTATTGCAATTGGATTTAAAATATTTGCATTTGATAAACCTGTAGATGGCGACCAAATTGCGATATTAGAATTATTACAAATAGGGTTTAGTTGAAATGCAGTGTTTTCATATATTGTTGTGTCATTTCCTGCATTTACAAATGGTAAAGGTAATAGCGTAATTAATACTGAATCAGTATTTTTGCATTGTCCGTCAGAAACTTCTACAACATAAGTCGATGTTGTATTTGGATTTATGTTGGGATTATTTATGTTTGGGTTATCTAACCCATCTGTTGTTAACCAATTATAAATAGTGCCACCGCTAGCATTAAGCTGAATTGATGATCCTTTACAAACTGATGTGTCTGGGCCTGCAAAAGCGAGTGGAAGAGGAGTAAACGTAATATTTATTGAATCTGTTGAATTACAATTGTAATTTGTTACAGTTAAATAATATGTCCCATTTTGATTAATGTTAACGGTTTGTGTGTTTGCACCGTTTGACCATAAATAATTTGAATATTGATTTGTTGCATTAAGTACAATGGTATCGCCGTAACATGCTGTAATATTATTTCCAAGTTCTACTTTGTTTATTGAATTTGCTAATACAAATTGGTTCGAATTATTAAAAGTCCATAGATTAATTAATATTTGAGATAATGGATTTGAATATAAATAGTTTGTGTAATTTGTTTTTGTCCAATGATAAGGGAATGTGGTAATCCAATTTGCTGCGGTGTTGAACTTTCCATCTAACAAAGAATCAAAATAAAAGATAATTTGTGCATTTGTTGAACCACTATCTCTTCCAATGTTATAATAGTATAAATTGTTTAAGGAGCATAAACTAGTATCAAATGAATTTAAATTATATGCGTCAATTCCTGCATTATGATTAATAAAACCTGCAAAATATTTATTACTATTATTTACACTTGGATTAATTTCTACAGGTCTGTATCTAGGAGTACCTATTGATGAGCCTAATGGAAATAAATATGCTTGGGTAGAATTAGTTTTACGAATTAATTTACCACTTAAGTCATTACTTATAAATCCTACAGTTCTTGAAATTGCAGATAAATTTGTATTTGTAATTTCAATAAAATAATTGCCAATATTTAATTCTCTATCATTTAAATTTACTGAATTTGAAATATAAATATTTTGATTCAAATTTTTAGTGCCGTTACCTTGCAAAGTTAAATTGTAAAAATTAGTTGTGCTCGTTCC
>JAVHRJ010000470.1:0-2212 GCA_036171595.1 Bacteroidales bacterium | reverse complement strand
AATAACGGGTTTAGACAGTTTGTAAAAGTCCAAGTTATTTATTTATGTTTCCTTAAATAAAACAAAGGAATAAAAATGTCAAAATTTACTAAAAACCTAATTGTAGCTTCAATTCTAATGATGTCTGTTCAAGTTATGGCTGCTGAGTGTAATATAAATTACACTCGAATCGCCTGTAATGGGAAAGAGGCAATTAGTTTTAAAAAATGCGATGGCAAGGCTAATTGTACAAAAACATCTGATGTTGCTACGGCTGAAGAGTGTCAAGTTAAAGCAGTAAAGTCATGTGCAAATGATCGCCTTGATATCACAAAAAGTAAGGTAATTACAGCATCTTTTGGTGGTAAAGCATTAAAAAACAAAACGGGTGGTTCTGATTTCTGTCAAAATTATGCAGAAAAATCAATAGAATTTAACCAGTGCGGCAATTAAGTAAATTATTTTTAAAATAATTGACACTATGTAAAGGCGAAAATTATTCGCCTTTACTATTTTAAAATTTAAGTATTGAAGGATAATAAATGTTTAACTTAACACTAAAGAAAAAAATAATATTTATTCAGATTATTTCCTTTTCACTTCTAATCTCTTTTTTATTATTCTCATTATTTAATTTGATTTTAATCACCAATAAAAATAAGGATGCTATTATCCAAGATAATAACAACACTTCTATTATTACTCAGATAGATAATATGAATTTAGCTCTTTTAAGAGAAGCTAAAGCTGCTAAAGATGTTTGGCTGAGAGGTAATGACCCAGATTCAAAAGAGGGTGCTGTTGGAGAATTTAATGACCAAATTGATAATTTTAATTCAAATGCAATAATAGTAAAAGATAAACTAAATAATTTAAAAGAAAATGGATCGCTTGTTGATAATTTTCTTAATAGATTAGATATTATTGTTAATGAACATAGTGTTATAAGTCAAAAATATTCCGATCAAATAAAAATACATGTGAATTATTTAGAATCTGATGCCAAAACAAAAGGTATTGATAAGTCTTTATTTAGAAAACTACAATCATTAAGGAATGATTTCATTAAATCAGTTGAAATTAAAGGAATTGAGAGTATTTCTAATAGTGATATTCAATTAGAAAATAGAAAAGTTATTCTTCTTGCCGTTGCTCTTTTTTTCGCTTTATTTTTATTTATTGTATCGACATTATTTATTAAATCTGTGTTTAATCAGCTTGGTGATGATCCAGGTGAAGTTTTAAAAATAATATCAATTATGTCTAATGGTAATTTCTCAACAAAACCATCATTAAATATTATTGAAAACAGTGTTATAGACCATTTATATTCAATGCAAAAAAATATTGGATTAATGATTAACGATGTTAAAGAAAAAATAAATGATGTTAATGATATAGCTAATTCTTTAGCTACTTCTTCTTATCAAATATCTAATAATGCAAACCATGAATCGAATTCGATAAGCGGTATAGCTTCTGTTATAGAACAATTAAGTGTATCAAACAGTCATATTAACGAACAAGGTAGCGATGCTAAAAAGATAGCAAGTGATTCTAACAATAGTGCTAACGATGGTTATAATATTATTAATAAAACAGTTAGCGGTTTAATCGATATTGCAAAAGAGATTGAGTCTTCTCATGTAGATGTATCAAGACTTGGCGATGATGCTTCAAAAATTAGTGATGTTGTCAAAATAATTAAAGATATAGCTGACCAAACTAATTTATTGGCATTAAATGCGGCTATTGAAGCGGCTAGAGCTGGAGAACAGGGACGAGGATTTGCTGTTGTTGCTGACGAAGTAAGAAAACTTGCTGAGAAAACTTCTAAAGCTACTAACGAAATTAAAGTGATGTCTGAAAATATAAGTCAAGTAGTTGCCCATGCTCTATCAGGTATGGATAAAGTTGTTAATACGACAAGACAAGGTGTTATTGAGGCTGAATCAGCACAAAACTCAATAACAGAAATTATAACAGGCTTTTCGAATGTAAACTCTGTTATAGATATAATATCAAATTCTTTATCAGAACAAACATTAGCATCATCTAATTTATCCATGAATACTGAAAAAATATCATCTATGGTAGCAGAGAATGCTGGTGAAGCTGGACATTTGTTAGATTTATCTAAAAAACTTGAAATTAAAGTAACTGATGTAAATAAATCTGTAAGTGACCGTAAAACAATTACTTGGACTTTTAAGTTATTGAACGAACTATAGAA
>JAVHRJ010000469.1:8843-11391 GCA_036171595.1 Bacteroidales bacterium | reverse complement strand
GGTAATTTAGAAGATATTACTTTAAGGGCATTACGAATTTTAAAAGAAGTTGATTTAATTCTTGCCGAAGATACTCGTCAAACAATTAAATTATTAAACCATTTCGAAATTCAAAAAAAGGTTATAAGTTATCATAAGTTTAATGAGCATGGAACATTACAAAATATTATAAATCAGTTAGAATCGGGTTTGTCGATAGCTTTAGTTAGCGATGCTGGTACTCCTTGTATTAGCGACCCTGGTTTTCTTTTAGTTCGCGAATGCTTACAAAATGGAATTTTTGTAGAATGCTTACCAGGGGCAACTGCATTAATTCCTGCACTTGTAAACAGCGGTTTTCCAAGCGATAAATTTATTTTTGATGGTTTTTTGCCTCAAAAAAAAGGGCGAAAAAAACGAATGAAAGAACTTTCAATTGAAAAACGAACTATTATTTTGTACGAATCGCCTTATCGCCTAGTTAAAGCATTAAATGAGTTATCGGAATATTTTGGCGAAAATCGCGAAGCATGTGTATCGCGTGAATTGACAAAGATTTATGAAGAAAATAAAATAGGAACATTAAAAGAATTGGCAAATTATTTTAACAAAAAAACTGTAAAGGGCGAAATTGTTATAGTAATTAAAGCAGAACAAGAAAAAATAAAAAATGATGATAATTAAAAATTGAACAAAAAATTAAATTAATTTCGCGTAATTAAAAATTAAAAAAATTATGAATAAACTACTTTTTGTTTTGTTTATTGGATTAGCATTTTCATGTACAAATGTTAAAGAAGATCCAGAATATAAAAAATTATTGTTAGAACGCGATAGCTTGTCTGGATTAGCCAATACCGATGCTGGTAAAATTAATCAATATTTATCCGATTTTAACGAAATTCAAAGCAACATCGATAAAATAAAAGAAACCGAAAAATTAATTACGGTAAATACAAATGGAACTGAAGTTGACCAATCGTCAAAAGAGCAAATTAATAACGATATGCAACTTATTTACGATTTGTTACAAAAAAACAAAGAAACAATTGCTCAGTTAAAACGAAAATTAAAGAAATCGGAAGGTAGAATGATAGAATTGGAAAAGATGATTGAAAATCTTCAAAAACAAATTGTTGTAAACGAGCAAGAAATAAATAATTTAAAAGATCAGCTCGAAAAAATGAATATTAAAGTTGAATTTCTTACAACAACTGTTGATAGTCTTTCGACCGAAAATGTTAATAAAGAAAATGTAATATCGGCAAAAACCGAGGAATTAAATACCGCTTGGTATGTTTATGGCACTCGTAAAGAACTTGCAGAACATAAGGTTATTACAAAAGAAGGTGGTTTTATTGGAATAGGTAGAATGGAAAAACTTATGGATGGTTTTAACAAAGATTATTTTACCAAAATTGATATTACAAACCTAAATTCAATTGCATTAAATTGTAAAAAAGCACATTTAGTTACGTCGCATCCTTCTTCATCATATAAGTTTGAAGGAACCGATAAAAAAGTTAATAAACTTGTTATAACAAATTACTCCGATTTTTGGAGTGCTTCAAAATATCTTGTAATTGTTGTTGAATAAATTTAAAATATTAAATTTAAAAGCCATCGGTATTTTTCTGATGGCTTTTTTGTTATTAGTAAGCAGTAATAACGCATTATCACAGAGTAGTTTAAAGAAATATTTTAAATTATCGTGTCCCGAAAAACGATGGGTAATATTACACATTTTTATAGCAAAAAGTGCTTTTAAAATAAGTTTAGAAGCATCGCAAAAAGCAAAAGAGTTGGTAGTCGATTCTTTGTTAGATGGCGATTTAAATGGTGGACAATTAGATGCTTTCCGCCATGCTTATTGGATGGCATGTTTAACACAAAAACATGGATGGCGTGCAGCATATTCGCTCGGGAAAGCACACGAAAAAGGAAATTTTCGAGATTTTAAAAAACACCGAAATGAAGATGGTTCATTGCCCGATGAACAATCGGAACAAATGGATTTTTTAAATAACGATGTGGGAATTGAATTAGGAAAATGCAACATTAATTCAAAGTCAGATGAACTAATTATTAAAATTAAAGAAATGATTTTATCTGGAAAACTATTTATTTTAAAAAAGGATAAAAAAGGTAACTTACTAAAATGTGATGGCGAAATAATAACAAACGAAGAGTTAAAAGGTAAATGGAAAACCCCTAAATGTATTGTCCCATCTATCAAAGTTAAAATTAATTAAAAAAATTTGCATAATCTTAAAATAGTTATATATTTGTACATTAATTTTAAAATCGACTTAATTATGAAAAATTTATTTGTTTTTTCGGTTCTATTTTTAGGACTTACAATTTTTTCTATGGCACAATCAAACATTTCATTAAAGTTCAATCCAAAAGACGGCTCAATTTTCACGAAAGAAAAAGAACTTTTTGTAACACCATTAAATATTATAGGTATTAATTCTGATGCAGAGCTTGCTAATTTTAAAACTAAAATGTTGGCTAACTCAATTGTTAATCATTTCGAAACATATCCTAAAACAAATGGACAAACAGA
>JAVHRJ010000469.1:0-8743 GCA_036171595.1 Bacteroidales bacterium | reverse complement strand
ATTTTACCTTTTATTTCGGAAAACGAATATATTCCGGAAAAACTAATATTATCATATTCATCTTCAGTGCTATTAATAATAAGTTTTGTGTTTACAGGAAGATTTATATTAATTTTTTCTCTTTGAAATTGGAATTTGTTTTTTTGTGATATAGAAAAATATTTTGATATATTAATAACACTATCAATTGCATAAACAGTTAATGGAATTTGTCGAACATAAATATTCCCATCTGTTTTTTTGTTTGTTCTACACGATTTTAAAATAGAAATACTCGCAACGCTATCTTTGGTTTCTTGAATTGTTATTTGAGTTTTTCCAAATAATTTACAAGAGTCTTGCGAACAATAAAAAAGGTAATTATTAAAATCTAATTCATCGTTATTAAATTTATTTAAAATGCTATCATTTAAATTTATTATTAAGGTTTTGTTTTTTAACGAATCAATTACTATTGCTTCGCTAGTTTGATTAAATTTTTTATAATATAAAGATTGATTAATAATAACAAATGTTAATAAAATAATCCCCATTAAAAATGAAAAACCAAGAGTTTTTCGCAATAATTTAAATGATTTATTAATTCCAAAAATAAATCGTATTCCGATAATTATTAATGAAATAATAGGGATACACATTACTAAACATAATCCTATAATTAAAGGTGTTAATAAATTACTTTCGATATATGTGTTAATTAGTAAACCAATACTTATAGTGCTTGATCCATCAATAAAAACGCCAACAAAAAGCGAAAATAAAAATACTAAACCTAAAATTAAAAAAGTAAGGCCTAATATTATCCTAAGTGCATGAAAGAAAACATGAAATATTGAAACAATAATTTCACCTAAGTTGTGAGTTATTTCTTTTATGTTTTTTTTAGTGTTTTTTGATTTAATGTTATCTTTTACCTTGTTAAATTCATCTTTAATATTTTTTTCGATGTTAGATAAATTTACTGGTTCACCACGCATTTCGAGTTTTTGAGCAGTAGTTTTTGCTTCAGGAACAATTATCCAAAGCAAAAAATAAATAAGGGGGCCAGAAAAGAAAAATGTAATAACTAATAAAATTCTTATTACTACTGGGTCTATTCCAAAATAAGCAGCTAACCCACCACCAACGCCACCAAGCATTCTATCATCTGGATTACGATATAAACGTTTTGATTTTTCCGATTTTTTATATTCCTCATTACTTTCTGTTGCACCTTCATTGGTTAAATCAAAATCTTCGGGCAAACCAATAATTTCTATAGAGTAATTAACATCTTCAATTGTAACAACTTGACGAGTTGTAGCTAATTTTTCACGAAATATTTCTGCAATTCTTGCTTCAACATCGCCAATTATTTCTTTACCTTCTGGAGTTTTCGAAAATTTATTTTCGAGCGATGATAAGTACTTTTGTAATTTCTCATAAGCATCTTCATCAATATTAAAAACCTGCCCCCACAGATTTATTGTTAATGTCTTTTTCATATTTAATGTTTTAAAGGATTATTAAGTTTATTTACATTTTTAACCAATTCGGACCAAACCGCATGAAGCTCATTTAAAAATTTTTCGCCATCGGTTGTGAGCTTATAATATTTTCGTGGTGGACCTTGTTGCGACTCTTCCCAACGATAAGCTAACATACCATCATTTTTTAATCGCATTAAAAGAGGATATAGAGTTCCTTCAACAACAATAAGTTGCACTTCTTTTAATTTCATAATAATATCTGATGCGTATGCGTCGCCATTGGCAAGTACCGATAGTGTACAATATTCGAGTACCCCTTTTCGCATCTGAGCTTTAGTATTTTCTATATTCATGTTTGATATATTTCGACGCAAAGATATATATTTATTTTAGTATTATGCAATACATAGTAGTAAAACAATAAAAAAATTGCAAAATGTTTTTTGCAATTTTTTTAATTAGCTAGCTTACAGCTACTTTGATTTACAAATATTATCCTAACATTTTTTTAGGATCAACCCATTCATTAAATTGCTCTTCGGTAACTAAACCAAGTTCCATTGCCGATTGCCTTAAAGTTGTTCCATCTTTATGAGCTTTTTTAGCAATTTTAGCTGAATTTTCGTAACCAATGTGAGTGTTTAAAGCAGTTACAAGCATTAAAGAGTTTTCAAGATTTTTTTGTAAAATAGGAATATTTGCTTCAATACCACTGGCACAATTATCATTAAACGATACACAAGCATCACCAATTAATCGTGCAGAATTTAATAAATTAAATATTATCATTGGTTTATAAACGTTTAGTTCAAAAAATCCATTCATATCGCCAATAGAAATAGCCATGTCGTTAGCAATAACTTGAACACAAACCATAGTAAGTGCTTCAACTTGAGTTGGATTAACTTTTCCAGGCATTATTGAGCTACCAGGTTCGTTTTCTGGAATAATTATTTCGCCAATTCCGCTTCGTGGGCCCGATGCCATTATTCGAATATCGTTAGCTATTTTATTTAGGCTTGTTGCTAATTGTTTTAATGCTCCAGACAATTCAACCATAGCATCGTGTGCGGCTAAAGCCTCAAATTTATTTGGTGCAGTTACAAAAGGATTACCGGTTAAATCAGCAATTTTTTTAGCAACTAATTCGGCATAACCTTTTGGGCAATTTAGTCCAGTACCCACAGCTGTGCCACCAAGTGCTAATTCAGAAACATGTTTTAAAGAGTTTTTTAAAGTTTCTAAACAATGTTCAAGCATTTTAACGTATCCCGAAAATTCTTGTCCTAATGTTAAAGGAGTAGCATCTTGCCAATGGGTACGACCAATTTTAATAATTTCTTTAAAGCTGGCTACTTTATTTGATAACGTGTTTTTAAGTTTTTCAACTCCAGGAATTGTAGTTTCAATTATCATTTTATATGCAGCAATGTGCATTGCGGTTGGAAAAGTGTCGTTTGAGCTTTGCGATTTATTTACATCGTCGTTTGGATGAAGAAAAGTTTTTCCTTCGCCTAACTTATTTCCTAATATTACATGACCGCGGTTTGCAACCACTTCGTTTACATTCATATTGCTTTGTGTACCTGAACCAGTTTGCCAAACAACAAGTGGAAATTGGTCATCGAGTTTTCCTGCCAAAATTTCGTCACATACTTTTGAAATTAAATCGGCTTTTTCTTTTACCAAAACGCCTAATTCACAATTAGTTAATGCCGATGCTTTTTTTAGTATGGCAAATCCTCTAATAATTTCAATTGGCATTGTGTTATTACCAATTTTAAAATTGTTAACTGAACGTTGAGTTTGTGCACCCCAATATTTATCGGCAGGAACTTCAACCGTTCCCATGGTGTCTTTTTCAATTCTAAAATTTAATGTATCTGTATTCATTGTTAAATATTTAATTATTTAAATTATATAAAATCAAAATTAAAGATTTTAAATTGATTATGAAAAATTATATAATGTTTTTTAGCATGTTTTATAATCAACAAAAACAGGTTAAAATACTTGTGTAAATCAGGTAATTAGCCTCTTGTTTTTAGTAAATTTAAATATAACCTTTGATTATATAAATTATTAAACGTTATGAAAACAATAATATTAATATCGGCGATGCTTGTTTTGGGAATAAACACTGTGTTTTCGCAAGACACGCTATTACTTTTATCGGGTAAAAGTTACTCGGGACAAATTACCGAAATTTCAAAAAATTATATTCGTATATATACTGATAGAAGTTTTATTAATTCTTCGAAACTTATTTATAAAGATGAGGTGTTTTCTTTTGTTAAAAACAATGAAACAACAGTTTTGTATAAACCAAACTTTAACAATGAAATTAGGTTTAGCGAATTAGAGATGTCGTATTTTATTAAGGGATTACAAGATGGGAAAAAACAATATCATGCTCCATTTGCAACAATAGGTGGTTTTGCTGTAGGGGCAACTGGAGGTGTGTTTGGTTTTTGGGGAACTGTTATACCATCATCGTATGTTTTTATTGTTGGAATTAAAACACCAAAAATTGAAAACACGTTTCAATCAACAGAAAACTTTAATATTGTCGAAAACACAATAAATGATGGATATGGATTAAAGAATTATTCGAAACAAGAAAAGATGATTTTAAATAACGATTTTTATTTCCCATATTATAAATCTGGGTACGAGACTTCTGCAAAAGATAAGAAAATTAAAAACGCTGTAAAGGGTTCAGTTATTGGATTTGTTGTGTTTGTTGCAACAAGTGTTTTAATTTTACATAAATAAATTGACAGTTTGCTATCCAATTTCATTTAGTAATAAACATAATATTAATGGGTTTATATTGGTTATATGTCAATAAAGTTGTAAGTAGTTTAATTTTTCTTTTATAGTTCTTGCCCCGATCCTACTAATAGTGGTAAAAAATAGAAATAAAAAAGTTAAGCATAACTAGCATTTTGATTTTAAATTAGCTCGATAATTTTGTTTAATGTTTTATCAGTCATGCTGAGGCAAAAAAACATTACTTTATATTGCTTTGTAGGTTTAATAAATCTAAATGACAAATGGATAACAATGTAAACAATGAATAACCCCGAGACTGAGCTTCGAGGAATTCTTTAGAATAAAAAAACATTTTTTATTTTATCAACTTTTTATCTTAAACTTTCGGGCACTTTAATTGGTTCAACCGAAAGTTTTTCATTGCCATCGGTAATAATCGAAATTTCAACTCGTCGATTATATTTTCTGCTTACTTTAGAATCGTTTGAGGCAATTGGGTTAGCTATACCTTTATAATCAATTTCAATTTGGGTAGGATTGGCACCAAGCAAAACAAGTTTTTCTTTAACAAAAATTGCACGGTTTTTACTTAAAATTAAATTATAGTTTTTGTCGCCAAGAGCATCGGCATATCCAGTTAATTTAATTTTTGTATCGCTAAATTCTTTTAAATATTTTGCAATACTATCAATATTCTCTGAATATTGTTTTGTTTGATATTTATCGAAATCGAAAAACATATTTCTAACAATATGTTTATCTATTGAATTATTACTTACAACATTATTCTGCACGTTACTATTTACAGAATCTTTTATTGTTTGATTAGAAACAAGGAGTTCTTCTGAAGGTTCAAATTTAACGTTAACATTAAGTTCGTTATATCCAAATAACTTAGGTAACATAAATATTTCGGTATGATTTTTAAAACCGGGCAACTTGTAAATTATGCGATGCTCACCGTAACCAATAACATAGTTACACAAATTTCCTATTAAACTATATTTTACTGGATTAATTTTATCGGCCGAAATAGAATCAACAATTTCTAATTTAGATAAAATGTTTTGCTCAATGTTACCATTGCTTGAAATTAAATTCCCAATAATAGTAAATTCAGGTTTATTAAACTTTGTTGGGTTTTGTAAAACATACAAATCTTTATTATTGCCAATAGAATCGTGCAAATCGAATGAATTTAAAGAAGCATAAGCCAAAATCGTATCCATTTTAGCAATATAAACTAAATCGTTACTAACTGAATTTATTGGAAACCCAATGTTCAAAGGTTCTGTAAATCCCGAATCGTTTAACAACGAGCAAAATATATCGAATCCACCCATAGAATAATGCCCTTGCGAACTAAAATACAAAGCTTTTCGGGTATCGTCAAAATAAGGAGTTTCTTCGTCAAAACGAGAATTTATTGTTGGTCCTAAGTTTTCGGCTTTGCCCCAATTGCCATTTACAGTTCTGGTAGTTTTATAAACATCTAAACCACCAAAACCACCGGGTTTATCGGAAGTAAAATATAAAGTTTGGTCATTATTACAAATTGAAGCATGCGTTTCCCAATGTTTTGTGTTTATAGTCTTTTTAAGTTTTTTCATTGGCTGCCACTTGCCAGCCACCCTTTTGCTTTCGTATAAATTACCATTATCGTTATCATCTCTAACAAGATAAAGAGTTGTGCCATCGTTCGAAATACTAACTGGCAGTGTAAGTTCTTTAGTTCCCAAATTTTTCATTATATTTTCGGGCTTCGACCATTTGCCATTTGTTTTAAGCGAATAATAAATATCGTCAATCTCATAATGGTCGTTGTTATCGCCTAAATTAAAATCGGGGGGAAAAATATTTTCTTGTCCCATACAAAACACTAAAGTACTTCCATCATCAGAAATAACTGGACAACTTTGTATGTTTTCAGTGCTTTGTATATCAACACCAAGTTCTTTTTTATTAATTGTTTTTCTGTAAAGTATTATTTCTTTCGCATTTTTACAATCATTTTGTTCGCGTTTAACATAATCAATTAATTGTTTTTGCTTTTTAGGTGCAACATTTAAATAATTTTGATAACAATTAAATGCTGCGTCAAATTTCATTTGTAAACGGTAAGCATTTGCTAAATAATACCATGCATCAATAGGTGCATTCACTTCTTTTGGCGAAGAGTCGTTATATTTTTTTGAAATTGATTTAGTTGCTTTTTCGAGATATTTAATTGATTGCAAATTATCGTTTTTATCGGGCAAACTTAAATAACATAATCCAATTTTATAATTCAAATTTGCATTATTAGAGTCATTTGTTAAAGCTTCCAAATAAGATTCAATGGCATTTTCATACTCTTCAAATAAATAATAATAATTACCATTTTTAAAAACAGTTTTTTGCTTATTTGCAGTTTGCGATAAAACAACAAATGATAGTAACGTAAACAGTAATATAATAACACTAGTTTTCAATCAATTTGAAATAATAATCTATTACAAATATAATATTTTTTAAAACCAAACGATTTAAAAAATTTTATTCGATTTTATAAATAACGAATTCCGAGTTTTTTGCAACCACTTTAAATGCTAATTTGTGAGTCGTTTTTGTAATTATATAATTTACTCCAAAATGTTTTAAAACAGTTAAATTCCTTTCATTCAATTTATAATAATTATTGTTTGCAACCTTATTAACCTCAAAACCCTTTTCATTATTTCTATAATCAACTTTATAAACTCTTGCAACGCGTTGCATCCATTCAACAATTTTCATTTTGTTATGAATTGGCAATTTATAATCAATGTAACTACTGCGTTGTCCATAAAACTTAAGTTCTGTGAAATCAATTGGCGTAATAAAACAGGCATTTACTGGAGTTTTTTCTTTTGCCATTAATGAAATTTCAACAGCATTATCGGGTTTTGTAAAACAATTAAAATCGTATTTTACTTTCCATGGTAAATTAAATGGAAATAACATTTGCAAAGCAAAAGCAGTAGAAATAAAAACAAATAACAAAACTTTTTTCATTTGCAAAAAATGTTTATCAATAAACTTATTAATAATTTGCTCGAGTAATCCAATTAAAGCAATCACTCCAAGCATTTCAATCCAAATTGTTGATTTAAACCATTGAGTAGATGCTGCTTTTTCGGAGTGAAAATATTCAACAAAAACAACATAAACAACACATCCAATAATTGCTGTTAAAATAAAATAAAATATTTCTTTACTGTACTTTTTATAATAAAATAATGCGAAGACAAAAATAAGAATAAGTATAAAATAATTTTTCAACGGGAAGTATGATGGCAAAAAATGATGCGGATTTCGGAAACTAAAAAACACATCAAAAATAAAACTATCCGGAACATTTGAATTGTTGAACTTTAAAAATGCTGATATTAAAAATGGTAGCGTTAATAAACTAACTGGAATAGCAAGCCACAAAGCATTTTTAAACAATATTAATTTATCAGTTTTAATAGACATTATTAATAACACCAAAAAACTTAAAACTACAAGTTGTCCCCCTGCAAGCGGTTGAAAAAATATTGACAAAGCATATAATAAAGAAGCATAAAAATATTTTTTTTTCAAAAAATACCATAATCCCCAAACCCCAACTGCCTTAGCTGGCAAACTAGGAATAAACGAATTATAATAAAGTTCATTACCACCTAAATGAATGTTATATAAAACAAGGAATAATGTTGTAACCGACAACCATATAAACCACTCATTTTTAATAAATAATGTTGATATTTTACGAACTCCAAGCAAAAGAATAATGGTAAAAACAATATGCCAAATAAAACTAAACAAGGGGATATTATTGCCAGTAAACGAAATAAATTTTCCATAAAAAGTACGCTCGTTAGGAATTTGTTGAGCAAGCGATTGAATATAAAAATCGTTTGCATACAGCGCATTGTTATTTAAATAATAACCATAAGCAACTTGTTCATGATCGTTGCGACCTTGCTCATACCCGTGGTGTAAAATCATTAAAGTATAAACAGCAATTGCAAAAATAATTACAATTATATTTTGTTTGATTTTCACTTGTTAAATTAATTACTACAAAAGTATAGTTTTAATTGCTAAAAATTAAATAAATTTGTTTTCATCTATGCAGAAATAAATGTATTTCAAAAATATTATATTTTCAATATTAATTTTATTTTTAACAATAAATTGTAACAGTCAAAAAATAACAAATAACATGATTATACGAAAACCTTATGCAGCCGGAAAGTTTTATCCCGAAAATAAAAATAAATTAACAGAAGAGTTGCAACTATTATTTACTAAATCAGAACCTAACTCTACAATAAACTTACAAGCAATTATTTCGCCACATGCTGGCTATGTTTTTTCTGGACAAGTGGCTGCTTCGGCTTTTAATCAAATAGATACAACTATTTCGTACGATAATGTTTTTATTATTGCATCGAGCCATGTAATGCTTTTCGATGGGGCATCTATTTATTGCA
>JAVHRJ010000468.1:0-2222 GCA_036171595.1 Bacteroidales bacterium | reverse complement strand
AAAGTATAAAGTACAAAGTATAAAGTACATAGAACAAAGTTAAGACGATAAGTTGTATAGAATTAGTTGTCATGTTGAGTGATTAGCGAAACATCTTTTTTATAATGTAATTCCTATAAATAGATAGAAATAAAACACTATTACCTATTTCATTTAATTTTGAAGAATGAGTTTAACAAATGACACAAATAATGAGATTTAGAATAGGACAAGGCTTTGATGTTCATCAACTTGAACAAGGATTGCCTTTAGTTTTAGGCGGAGTGAAAATACCTCATAATAAAGGAATTGTAGCTCATTCTGATGGAGATGTACTAATACATGCAATTTGTGATTCATTGTTAGGTGCAGCAAACCTTGGCGATATAGGAATTCATTTCCCCGATAATACAAATGAATATAAAGGTGCAGATAGCAGAGTTTTACTTGCAAAAACTTGCGAATTAATTCGCGAAAAAGGCTTTGAAATTAGTAATATTGATTCAACGCTTTGTCTCGAAAAACCTAAAATTTTTCCTTTTATTGATAAAATGAAAGTTGAAATTTCTAAAGCTACAAATATTTCTGTCGAAGATATTTCGATAAAAGCAACAACTAACGAAAAATTAGGGTACGTTGGTCGCGAAGAAGGTGTTTGTGCTTTTGCAGTAGCTTTACTTTTTAAAAAGTAAACTAATTTCTAACTTGAATTGGTATTACAAACATTAAATTCATTTTAACTGGTGTTCCGTTCTGAATAGATGGAATAAATTTCGAATTTTTTAATAATCGAACAACTTCTTCGTCAATACCAAATCCTACTTTTTTTAATACCACTATATTTGTCGAGGAACTGTCTGGTAAAACGTCCAAGCTAACGTTTATTTCGTCCATAATTAAATTTCCTTTAGTTGCATCGGGCCATTTTATATTTTGATAAATATATTGAACTAAAGCTTGGTCGCCACCTGGGAATTGTGCTTCTTGATTAATTTTTACTTCTTGGTTTACTTGTGAAAAGCAAAAGTTATTTATTGCAAAAAAAATTATTGTTATAAATATTATTTTCATTTTTTTTATGTAATTGTATGCAAATATATAATTGTTTTAAATTATTAAGAAATCAATATTTTTTAATGGTTTAAAATGTTGATTTTGTGAAAATTACTAAATCGATATAAGCTAATGATAATAAGCGATATATGTTAGTCAATTAAAAGTTTATTTTTATAAACAAAATTATATATTTTACCAAAATTAAAAATATTATATAATGGGTTAGCTTAACTTTGCACCAGTTAAATACCATAATCGGTTTTCATAGTTTGTTAGTTGTTTGGGTTAATGAAAGACGGTTTCCTCCCCGGAAGCCGTCTTTTCTATTTTAACATTAATTTTGATAATATTTTGATTAAACGTTCTTTAAAAATAATGCTTACTAAATCGGTTTAACTCTATAAAAAAACAATAAAAATACGTTCGTGTGTATTAAACATAATTTAATAAACAATTATGAGCGTTTTGCCAAAAAATGTATTTTTTTTTGATAATTAATAATACATTTGTCTCGGTTTTCATAGTTTGTTAGTTGTTTGGGTTAATGAAAGGCGGCTTCCTCCCGGAAGCCGTCTTTTCTATTTTAATAATAACTGTATTCGTAAATTGTAGTTTCCGACAAATCTTCTTCTTTTATTAAGTGCCCAATTTCGTTATACTCGTATTTTTTAAAGTATTCTACAACTCCCATTGCATTAATTTTTTGTTCAACAATTGGTTTATTGTTTTCGTTATTTTCTATTTTGTAAAGTGTATGATCGCCAAATTGTTGCTCAGTTAAATTGCCATTTTCGTCGTAACTAAAAATTGCCCAGTCAATTGTTTCTCCTTTTGAATTAGATATAACTCGTTTAATTAGATTTTTTTTGTCGTTATAATTGTATTTTGTTATTGATATTATTTCTGATTTATGAATTGTTGTTTCTTTTAAAATATTACCATCTTCGTCAAATTCGTAATTATGTTGTTCTAATATAATATTATCTTCAGAAATTGTTTGATGCTCAGTTATATTTCCTTTGTCGTTAATTGTTATTTTTTCTTTCCCTTCAAACTCATCTTCATCACTTTTTTCAATAACAGTTATTGTTTTTTCGTTGTTATCATAACAGTACGATTTTATAGTTTTTGAACCATCAGCAAACTCAATAATTGTTTTATTTATTTTATTTTTATCGTCGTAAAAA
>JAVHRJ010000467.1:0-11424 GCA_036171595.1 Bacteroidales bacterium | reverse complement strand
GTGCATTATTTGGAGCAATTTTGTTTTCAAGTTTGTATAAAAGAAAAATTTGGAGGAAGTTATTGTAATCTTAACTAATATTACCAATATAAAAAGTTTACGATTATGTATGTTTACCCAAAATTCGTCAATTTAAAAACAGAAATCAGATAATACGAATTAAATAAAAAAATATTTTGAAACAAATAACAACCAAACTAAGTATTCAAGATAAACTACCACTCACTTGCTCACGAACTGGAACTTGCTGTCATGGGAAACTTGTGATGATTAATCCATGGGAATTAGTCTGCCTTGCCAAGGAGAAAAAAATCACACCAAAAGCATTTCGTGATATTTATTGTGAGTTTGGAGGTATTCGTTTACGGTTTAATGGAGAAGCAAGGTGGATGAAGCAACAAGCTTGTAGTCAATATATCGTTGATTTTGGCTGTAGCGTACATTTAGGTCGACCATTAGCTTGTCGATTATATCCACTTGGTCGTCAAATACAAAGCGAAAAGGTTCACTATATTTACGAAGGAAATAAATTTCCGTGTTTAGAAGGATGCCCCGAAGTTTTAAAATTGCCTTATTTAACTGTAAATAAATATCTGAAAGATCAGCTAATAGACAAGTTTGAAAAGGCACAAGACGCATATTTAGACCTCATGCAAAATTTAGCTGATATAGCGTTTATGCTTCTACTTGATACAGGTTTAGCTGAATCTGGAGATAAGAAAACATTATTACTATGGAGAAAAATGGGCAACGAACTTCCAGAAGTATTAGCGAATAGAATAGGGGCTGAATGGATGGATTGTTTAATGCTTCCAGAAATTTATACTGAATTAGAAGATCCGATTTCATTTATTGAAAAACACAATGAGTTACTCCAATTAAAAGTACAAGAAAAATTTGGAGTCCTAAAAACAAATCAAGAATTACATGAAGCTTCAGTTTTAATAATGGGAGTAGCCTTACACCTTGCTCGTAGTTTAGGAGCAAATCCAAAAACTCTTACCGAACATTGGATTGGTACTGCAAAAAATCATGGAGCTCTTGAATAATATTCTTAATTTAGTGACAAAGAAGAAAAATTGATTAAAATAGCAAAATATCGGACTGCATTAATCCCACTATATATTTTTATTCTTTAAAACCTCTAGCTCACAATCCAATATTTTTTCTGAATATAATTTTTCGCCATTAATTTGTGGGGACAATAATCCTTTTTCAAATTTTATTTTTCCAGTAAATATGCGAGCTTCGTCCCATAAGTTTTTATTTATAAATGAATTTAATGTAAACAAACCACCTTCTATTATCACAGATTGCACATTAAGTTTATATAATTCGTTCAATAAATTTTCTTCGAAATTATTATCAAAACTTAAAGTACAATACTTAATGTTATCGCTAATATTATTTGTGCGATTTGTTTTTTCAGTTAAAATAAGCGTTTTAGCGTTTTTATTAAATACTTTTAAGTCAAATGAAAGGGATAGATTTTTATCTATAACAATACGCAATGGATTTTTACCATTATAATTTCTTGCAGTTAATTCTGGATTATCATTTTTTGCTGTATTTGTTCCAATTAAAATTGCTTGCTCTTCGGTTCTCCATTTATGAACAAGAGTTTTGCATGCTTTGTTTGTAATCCAGTTAATATTTTGTATATTGTTATTTCTTATTACATCAATAAATCCATCTTTAGTTTTAGCCCATTTTAAAATAATGTAAGGACGCTTTTTGCTATAAAAAGTAAAAAAACGACGATTTTCCCATTCGAACAAATCTTTTAAAATTCCAGTTTTTACTTCAATACCAGCCGATTTTAAAATATCAACACCTTTTCCAGAAACTTTAGGATTTGAATCTATACACGAAATTACAACTTTAGGGATTTTCGACTTTACAATTAAATCGGCACATGGTGGCGTTTTTCCATAGTGCGAGCAAGGCTCTAAAGTAACATATAACGTGGAATTTTTTAATAATTCTTTGTTTTTTACCGAATTTATTGCATTTACTTCGGCATGCGCTTCGCCACATTTTTGATGATAACCTTCGCCAATAATTTTGTTGTTATGTGTTATTACACAACCCACTATAGGGTTTGGCGATGTGTTTCCCAAACCTAATTTTGCAAGTTCAATGCAACGAAACATAAATTTTTGGTCGTAATTCATTAGTTATTTTTTATCTTTGAAAAATGTCTGAAACAATCTCTTCATATTATAACTTGTTGGTTAATAACCTTAGAAAAATTTATTCTGAAAACGAATCTAAAAGTATTGCTTTTATAGTTGTTGAACATTTGCTAAATTATACAAAATTCAAATATACCGAAAATAAAAACATACCCTTTCCAGTTTCTCAAATTAATAATTGGAAAAATATCGAGAATCGTTTATTAAATTCTGAACCAATACAATATATAATTGGTATTGCTCCATTTTACGGATTAAATTTTATTGTAAATAAAAACGTGTTAATTCCCAGACAAGAAACAGAAGAGTTAGTTCAATTAATTTTATTGGAAAATAAAAATAAAAACATAGAAATAATTGATATTGGTACGGGTAGTGGCTGTATTGCTATTTCATTAAAAAAATATTCCGATTCATTTAACATTTTTGCAACTGATATATCTGAAAAAGCCTTACAAGTTGCAATGCAAAATGCCAATGAAAATAATGTTGAAATTAATTTTATTAATGACAATATTTTTGATTCTAAAATTTTAAACTCAAAAAAATATAATTTAATTGTTAGCAACCCCCCTTATGTACCAGAAAATGAGAAAACTGCAATGCTAAAAAACGTAAAAGATTTTGAACCAGAAATTGCTCTTTTTTCACCCAATAATGAACCTTTAATATTTTATAAACAAATTGCAGAATTTGCATGTAAACATTTAGAAGAAGGTGGTTTTATATATGTTGAAGTTCACGAAAAATATGCTAAAGAGGTGGCATTATTATTCGAAGTATATGGATTTGTGAATAATATTATAATAAATGACATTAATAATAAACCGCGCATTGTTAAATCAAAATTTATGTTAAGTTGACAAATTACGAGTTTTACATAACACGTGCAATGAGTTGGTGCAGTCGCAGAGAATTGTGTGCCAGCGAAATACAGTTACGTTTAAAAAAATTAGAAGTTGACGATACCTCAATAAAAAAAATTATTACAAAGCTTTTTGAAGAAAATTTTATTAATGAAGAACGTTTTGTGCGTGCATTTGTAAACGACAAACTCAAATTTCAAAAATGGGGTATCGATAAAATAAAAAACGCACTTTATTTAAAAAAAATTTCTGCAGAATTAATTAGTGAAGCAATTTCTGAGATAGATAAAAGCGATTATTTATTACGACTTACAGATATTGCGAAACAAAAAGTAAAATATATAAAAGCTAAATCAGATTTTGAGAAAGAGCAAAAACTATTGCGTTTTTTAGCTTCAAAAGGTGTTTCGGGTGAAGATGCTTACAAAGTATTAAAAAACATTAAACAAAACGACTAAATTAAAAGTTGATTAACTATTTTGAATAATATTTGTTAGCTGCTCAAAATCATCAACTGAAAGTTGTTCGGGACGTTTTAAAAAAATAGGTAAATCGATTTTTTTACCATTTAAAATAGGTTTTAAACTATTTGAAAGAGTTTTGCGTCGCTGATTAAAAGCAGTTTTAACAACAGAAAAAAACAATTGCTCATCGCAATTTAATTTATTTCTATCATTACGAGTTAGTTTTATTACTGCCGATTTAACCTTTGGTGGTGGAGTAAAAACTTTTTCGTTAACAGTAAATAAGTATTCTATATTGTAAAATGTTTGTAACAATACGCTCAATATTCCATAAACCCTACTCCCCGGTTCGGTTGCAATTCGCTGAGCAACTTCTTTTTGAATCATACAAACAACTTCAACAACTTGCTCGTGATTTTGCAATATCTTAAAAAATATTTGACTACCAATATTATATGGAAAATTTCCAATAATTGCAAACTTTGTATTAAAAATACTTTTAATGTCGGTTGTTAAAAAATCTGCAAAAATTATATTTTCATGTTCAATTTTTATATTAGTTTTTAAATACTCAACCGACTCACCATCAATTTCAATTAATTTAAAACAATCACAATTTTTTTGAATTAAAAACTGTGTTAACACACCCTTACCCGCTCCAATTTCTAACACATTTTTAATATATGTTAAGCCATTAACAATTTTTTGAGCAATATTTTTATCATTCAAAAAATGTTGTCCAAGACTTTTTTTAGGGCGAACGTAATTCATTATTTAGAATTTAAAATTTTTTGTCATATTGAGCGAAGCCGAAATATCTTCTTTAGGAATTAAAAACAATAATTTATTTTATTCGGAGCTATTTAGAACAATTTTTAATTTTTCATTTTGTTGGGGACTTCCTAAAACAAATAGTTTGTAATCGCTTTTTATAATTGTGTCGGCTGATGGATTTATAATATAATTACCATCACCTGTTCTAATGCCAAGTATATTTGAACCCGAAGCATTGCGTATATCCAATTCGCGAATAGATTTATTTATAAAAACTGAATGCGAACAAGATACCTCATCAACTTTAATGTCGCGTTTTTGTTGTAAAAAAATATGCTCCATAAACTCAACCACATCGGGCTGAACAACAAGTTTTGCCATACGATTACCACCAATTCTATCTGGCATTATTACATTATTTGCACCGGCTCGTTTAAGTTTTTTTACAGAATTATCGTCGCTTGCTCTTGAAACAATTGTAATATTAGGATTTAATTCGCGTGCTGTTAAAACAATATACAAATTATCTGCATCGTTTGGCATTGTGGTAATTAATGCACTTGCATTTTCGATGTTAGTTTGTTTTAAAATATTTTCGTTTGTAGCATCACCATCAACATACAAATAATTTGGATTTTGCATTATGGTATTAACAACTTCAACAGATTTTTCTACTATTACAACACTTTTACAATGTTCATAAAGTTCGCGAACAGTTTCGGAACCATTATGTCCAAATCCGCACACAACAATGTGCCCACTTAATTTAGAGATTTTGTTTTTCACTTTTGAATATTTATAATAATTTTTAAAAACTCCTTCAACCATAAATTTTGTAAACGTTGTTATAACATAACCAAAACTACCAAAACTTAAAATAATTAAAATAGCAGTAAACACTTTTCCAGTATCGGAAAGTGGACTTACTTCTCTAAAACCAACCGTTCCAATAGTTATTATTGTCATGTAAAAAGCATCAAGAACGTCATAATGCTCAATTAATATAAAGCCAATAATACCTAAAACAATTATTCCAAAAACTAAACTGAACATTATAATAAGCGAATTGTAATTTCCCGAATTTCTCATATTAATTGTTTAGTTAGCTTAATAATATTATTCCCAATTTGACATTTTAAGCAATTGCGAGAACCACAATAATTGTTATAAAGTTGTATTAACGCTTGCGATTCTAAAGCACTATTTATTTTAATATTGTTATCGCTAAATTGCTTAATTATAGTGTTTTTTTCTAATGGTAATATTTCTAAAAATTTTAATGCTCTATCAGATAATTCTACTTTTCCTTTTTCATTTCCGTACAAAAATAAAAATGGGATAACCGTATTTATTATTAATGTATTAATAGATTCTCGTCCTAGCGATTTATCTAACAACGGCGAAGGTTTATCGAAATCGTAATGTTCGTTCCAATATGGCGATGCTTTTAGTGAAAACAATTTAATTAAAGATTCTAACTCGTTTTGTTCAATTATTTTAGAAAACAAAGCTGTGGATTGATGTATTAATACAGCAAATTGGGCAATTCTTATTGTAGGAAAACTTAATGGGCGAACTCTTAAATACTTCCAAATTGAGGCATCGATAGGCGATAGTGAATATTTCGATTTCAGAAACACATATTCGCCTATAAGCGACTTAATATAAGGATGTTCAGAAGTTTTAGGAAGCAATCCAGATTGTCCAAATAAAATTGCTTCAATTTGTAATAAATTATTTTTTTGTTTTGCTAAAACTTTTAATGGCACTGATTCAGCAAGCATTACAAACGGCTGGCTATTAATTCTAAAACCAAAATTGCGAGCAATTGCAATGTAAAAAGTTTCTTCCCAATTATATTTATTCTTAATTAAACTTTTTTTAACTACTTGTGTTTTTTGTTCGAGTCGTTCAATTGCAAGAGCTGGTAAGTATATTTTTAAAAAATCTTTATTGATTTTATTTAAATGACGTGAACAGGAAATTTTATCGACCGAGCCATACAACTTTTTATAATTTTCGAGAACAAGTTTATTATAGTCAAGTTTTATTGTAGGTATTACTTGTTTTTTGTTTGTAAAAATATCACAATCGTATTCTTCAACAACGTGTAGAATAACATTATTATATGAGTTATCCGAACTGTGCCCGTGCTTTTTCCAATCAGATGATTTAACATGAATTTCAACATTTCCAGCCCATTCAATATCATTTATTTTTACACGCGCATTAAAAAAATCGGGACCAGAATCGGTATTATATTTACCAGTAGAAATAATATCAACATCTTCGCCTGTAAGAGCTTTTATATTTAGTCTTTCGAACAAACCAAATTGCCAAACAAAATGTAGAAATTCTTCAGTCATTAAACAATATTTTTTTCTTTTAACAATAGTTCCATTTCTATTTGAACTTTTTTTGCTTCATCTTCTGCACGTTGTGCGAATTTTTCGGTTGAGTCGGCAAAAATTATTGCTCGAGAAGAATTTACAATTAATCCACATTTATTGTTCATTCCATATTTTGCCACTTCGCTTAAACTACCACCTTGTGCACCTACTCCAGGCACTAATAAAAAATGATTTGGCACTAATTTCCGTATGTCTTCTAACATTTGGGCTTGTGTAGCACCTACAACATACATCAGTTGTTCACTAGTTCCCCAATTTTGAGATGTTTTTAAAACTTGTTCAAATAATTTATCGTGCACGTTGTTTTCAATAAATTGAAAATCGTTTGCACCTTTATTTGACGTTAATGCTAATAAAATTACAAACTTATTTTTATATGAAAGAAATGGTAAAACACTATCTTCGCCCATATATGGGGCAACTGTTATTGCATCAAAAGGTAATTTTTCGAAAAAAGCTTGAGCATACATTTTTGAAGTATTGCCAATATCGCCACGTTTAGCATCGGCAATTAAAAATATTTCGGGATAAGATTCTTTTATATAATTAACAGTTTTCTCAAGGCTTTGCCAACCACTTATACCATTACTCTCGTAAAAAGCTAGATTGGGTTTGTATGCAATGGTAAATTTTGCAGTTGCATCAACAATTGCTTTATTAAAGGCAAAAATTGGGTCGGAAGTATTTTGTAAACATTGTGGAATTTTATTTATATCAGAATCAAGACCAACACACAAAAAACTTTTTTTTATAACAATTTGCTTAAATATATCTTGTGTTGTCATATTTATTTATTTTTAACTATTAATTAGTAACTAATAACTTGCAACTATTAACTTGCAACTAGAAACTAGTAATTAGTAACTATTTTTAAATTCCACTCTCTTTTAATTTTTCGGCATTTTCGGCCATTTGTAATTTGCTAATTAATTCATTAATATCGCCATTAATAACAGCATCTAAATTGTATAATGTTAAATTAATTCTATGGTCGGTAACTCTGTTTTGTGCCCAATTATAAGTTCTAATTTTTGCAGAACGGTCGCCCGATGAAACCATAGTTTTTCGCTTTGCAGCAATTTTATCCATGTGTTTCTGATATTCCATATTATAAATTCTGGTACGAAGCTCGTTCATTGCTTTCTCATTATTTTTAATTTGCGATTTTTCATCCTGACAACTTACAACAATTCCTGTAGGAATATGAGTAAGACGAACAGCAGAATACGTAGTATTTACCGACTGACCACCAGGTCCACTTGAACAGAATGTCTCTTTTTTAATATCATTTTGATTAACAACAACATCAAACTCTTCTGCTTCGGGCAAAACAGCTACTGTTGCAGCTGATGTATGAATTCTCCCCTGTGTTTCGGTTTGTGGCACACGTTGCACTCTATGCACTCCCGATTCATATTTTAAAATTCCATAAACACCTGCGCCAGAAACTTTACAAATTATTTCTTTATATCCACCTAATGTACCTTCGGAGAAACTAGTAGTTTCAACTTTCCATTTTTTTGTTTCACAATATTTATTATACATTCTGTATAAATCGCCTGCAAAAAGCGAAGCTTCGTCACCTCCAGTTCCAGCTCTTATTTCTAAAATTGCATTTTTATCATCTTCGGGATCTTTAGGTAACATTAAAAATTTAATTTCTTCTTCAATATTATAAATTTTTTGTGTTAGTTCGTCTATTTCAAGTTTTGCCATTTCGCGCATTTCTTCATCTTTTTCGGTTGAAAGAATATTTTTCGCATCTTGAATATTGCTAATTGCATCTTTATAAATTTTAAATGTTTTTATTAAAGGATCAAGATTGCTATATTCTTTACTTAAAGAAACAAACCTTTTCATATCCGAAATAACTTCAGGATTAGTAAGTTGCTCACCAATTTCATTAAATTTAATACTAATTGACTCTAATTTTTCAAGAATTGCATTATCACTCATTACATTTTATTTTATTAATAAATAAATTTTTCGGTTTTTGTTTCAATTGTTAGTTTATTTGCAGTATGTTTTTCGCAATAACCGATAATTTTTGCATCGATACCGAACGATTTTGAAATTTCAATTAATTCATTTGCAAATTCAGGTTTACAATATATTTCAATGCGATGCCCCATGTTAAAAACTTTATACATTTCGCTTAAAGATGTACCTGATTCTTGTTGAATTACTGAGAATATTGTTGGAACATTAAACAAATTATTTTTAACAACGTGTAAATTATCAATAAAATTCAACACTTTTGTTTGTGCACCGCCAGTACAATGAATAATTCCATGAATATTTTGTTTTTGTAATTCAAGCATTTTTTTAATTACAGGCGCATAAGTACGTGTTGGCGAAAGCACCATTTTACCAGCATTTAAAGGATAATTTGCAATACTATCGGTCAACTTATATTTTCCAGAATAAACTAAATCTTTTGAAATATCTTGATTATAACTTTCGAGGTATTTTGTTGACAAATATTTTGCAAAAATATCGTGACGAGCAGAAGTTAAACCATTACTGCCTATTCCACTGTTAAATTCTTTTTCGTAAGTAGATTGCCCAGATGAAGCTAATCCAACAATAACATCGCCATCAGCAATATTATGATTCGAAATAACATCCGAACGTTTCATTCTACAAACAACAGTAGAATCAACTATTAATGTTCGAACAAGATCGCCAACATCGGCTGTTTCGCCACCAGCAGAATATGAACTAATGCCTAAATTTCTTAATTCTTCAAGCACCTCTTCGAATCCATTAATGATAGCTGAAATAACTTCGCCAGGTATATTGTTTTTATTACGACCAATTGTAGAAGAAACAATAAAAGGGCCAGCAGAACCAACGCACAATAAATCATCAATATTCATTATTATTGCATCTTGTGCAATACCTTTCCAAACTGATAAATCGCCAGTTTCTTTCCAATACACATATGCTAAGGACGATTTAGTTCCTGCACCATCGGCGTGCATTGCAATACAATAATCATTATTATTTGTTAAATAATCGGGTAATATTTTGCAAAATGCTTTAGGAAAAAGTCCTTTATCAATATTTTTAATGGCATTATGCACATCTTCCTTTTTAGCCGAAACGCCCCTTTCGCGATATCTTTCGTTTGTATTCATTTTTATGTAAAAAAAGCGTCCCAGTATTTACCGGAACGCTTTATATTTATTAAATTAAGTTATTGATTTTCGTTTTCTGGTGGAGTGTTATTTTCGGGAGTAGAGTTTGGTAAATTTGTAGGTGTATTAATATTTTGTTTTTTAGAAACATAATCTTCGCGTAAAACTCTAAATTCGGTACGACGATTAGTTTGGTTTCCGACTTCTTGTTCTTCAACTGTAGCTAAAGTCTTAATAAACTTTTCGGTTAAAATATCTCCTTCTTTTAAGAAACCAGGATAACGTTCGGCCAATTTTTTATCAACTTTTTTAGGCGTAGTTTCACCATAACCTTTTGCTACTAAACGGTCCGATTCTACTCCTTTTTCAATTAAATAATTCACAACAGATTGAGCACGTTTTTGAGATAAATCTATATTATACTTATCATCAGACCTAAAGTCGGTATGAGACCCTAATTCAATTATAATATTTGGATTATTATTTAAAGTTTTTACCAAATCATCAAGCGAAACCATTGATTCTGGACGCAAATCCCATTTACCTAAATCGTATTCAATATTAGGTAGTTCTATTGGACCTCTAATTGCATCAATACAAATATCTAATTTAAACTCTTTATTTTCTTCGAATCCTTTTGTTGACTCACCACCATTACCATTTAAAAAACTCTCTTTAGAAACAAGTATTTGATAATCGGTATTTGGATTAAGCTTAAATTTATATGTTCCATCTGCTTCGCTAAGCCCATCAATTGATGTTCCATCACTCCCTTTCAAAGTTATTTTAGCACCAACAACAATTTCTTCGGTTTTACAATCTTTAATTAAGCCAGATATTAAAAATTCTAGTGGAGGCAAAGAAAATTGATAAATATCATCGCCACCTTTTCCACCTTTACGGCTAGAGCTAAAAAAACCTCTTTCTGCTGCGCCCTCATATATTATTCCAAAATCATCGGCATTTGAATTGATTGGATATTTTAAATTTGAAATTTTATATTTACCAGTTTTAGCATCTGGTTTAGCTTCGAAAATATCTAAACCACCCATTCCAATATGGTAATCACTAGAAAAATATAGATTTCCATTATTCCTACTATAAGGAAAAACTTCATTTCCGGGGGTATTAACTTCAGGACCTAAATTTATTGCATCGCCATTCCATGGACCATTTTTTTTATCTCGTTTAATCATCCAAATATCTCTTGCACCATATCCACCTGGTAGGTTTGCAGAAAAATACAATACCATTTCATCATCAGAAACAGAAGGGTGTCCAATTGAAGTACTATCAACTGAGCCATTTATTTTTATTTCTTCAGCTTCTCCCCACGAAACACCTTTACGTACAGCTGAATACACCTTACAACCTAATATGTATTTTTTATCGACTCTACAACGTGTAAAATATAAGGCATTGCCTTTTAAATTTAGTGATGAAGCACCTTCATCATCGGGAGTATTAATTGCACCCTCAACAGCTTTTGGCTCGCTCCATTTTTCTTTTCTGTCTTTACTTGTTTCCCATAAATCGAAAAATCCAGCACCAGTAACAGCGTGTATTTGATCGCC
>JAVHRJ010000466.1:0-11425 GCA_036171595.1 Bacteroidales bacterium | reverse complement strand
TTACAAAATCAGATGCTTCACTAATCATTCAGAATGACAAAAAGGAGCTTATTAATTCGTCATGGCGGATTCGATCCGCCATCTCATAAATAAAAAAATATCGAACGCCGAATAATGAATTAAGAAGTTTAAAAAGCCCATTGCCTTATTTCGTGTAATCACGAACTAAGATCACAAATACTATATCTATCTCGCTGACAGTTTGAGTATAGCAAAGAATATATTTACTGAATTAGATGCTTCACTAATCATTCAGCATGACAAAAGGAAAAGATGTCAGCGTCTAAATTTATTATTGCAATAAAAATAAACCAACATTTATTGCTCGCAAAAATCCGGGATTTGAGTTTAAAGTTTTTATTTCGTTAGTGTTTTTTATTTCAAGTATAATATTTTCGAGTTTTTTAACATCAATAATTTGCTGACAGATTTCAGATCCTTTTATCGAGTTTGCTACCTCTAAATAATCATTAATATTTTCTTTAATTCTAAATAATAAATCTGCCGATTGAAGTCCTTTAAATTTATTAAATAAAATTTCATCGGGAATTTTGTTTTTCATTGCTCTTCTAATCATAAATCTATCGTGACCAGGTCGTACAAATTGCTCATCTGGAATTGCATAACAATATTCTAAAAGTTTTAAGTCTAAGGTTGGGTCGTACGTATTTAATCCAAAATAATCGCCACCTTCTTGCGCTATCCAGGCACCTTGCGACATGTTTGTGTTTAATACATGAATTTTAGTTTTTCGCAACGATGATTTTATTATAAAATGAGGGTCATTTCCATTTTTTTCCATTTTTTGCAATAAGCCAATTTCTTTTTCGTATTGTGGATTTAATAGTGAGTAATTAAAAAATGGTTTTTTCCCTTTCGATATTTCAAAAATTAACTTAATAACAAAATCAGGAAGATTTTTTTTTAAAAATGGTTTTATACCTGGTTTCATAAAACTATTATAATACCCGCCAAAAGGCCAAGAAATAGTATAATTTCCGCCTTGTCCGCTTAGTAATGTCCCAAGTCCACTTTGTTTCGCTAATTCTTGAATTGATAAAATCCAGAAAAAGTTGGAAGAGTTGCGTAAAGGAACTTTTTGTATTTTTAACGAATCTATAACACCTTGCAAAGGATTTTTATTTTCAGAATTTACGAGTGTGTGCTCGATATTATAATATTGTGCAGTAAATTGTCTTGCAAGTTCCGATTCATCGCCATATTTGTTAGATTTTAAAAAGCCAGTAGTATCAAAAATTGGTACAGAAGTGTAAGCTTTTATTTTTTTGTTTTCTTTTGCAAGTTCAATTGCTGCTAATGCTGTAACTGAAGTTGAGTCCAGCCCACTACTTAACATTGAACCAACTGGACGGTAGGATCTAATTCTAGATTTTACAGCATTTGAAAAAAGTTCGTTAAAAGCATTTAAATATTCATCATCATTTTTTAATCGCACATCTGAGACTTCTTTTAAATCCCAATATTTTTTTATTAAAATTTGGCCATCTTTATAATTTGCCGAATGAGCAGGTGGTAAACGCAAAATATTTGCAAATGCCGTTTCGGTTGGATACCCATGCCAACCAACTAAAAGTTGAGCCATTTGCACTTTGTTAATTTCTTTTGAAATGCCTGGAATAGAGAGTAAAACAGTTTTATTACTCGCAAATATTATACAATTATTTGAAATGTTATAATATAATACAGTAACACCTTGATGGTCTCGAGCTAAAAATAATTGTTTTTCGCTTTTATCCCAAATGGCAAAAGCCCAATCGCCAAAAATTTTTTTAGTACAGCTGTCTCCCCATTTCTCATAAGCAAGTGAAATTAATTTAGTATCGGGTAAAACAGTTCTATCAATTGCAGAAATATTAAAAATATCACAAAGTTCGTTTCTATTGTCTAATCGAGCTTTCCCAACCATTACATATCTGTTGTTTGCAAAACAAAAAGGTTGTTTATCGTAAACAGATTCGGGGGTGTCGTATAATTGAATCCAGCCTAATCCAACATTATTTTCGTTCCAAAAACCATAATTATCGTGTGGAAAATGTTTAACGGAATTAAACATTTGTTCAAGCTCTTGCTTTTCTGTAAAAACGCCTTCTTTTTTTATTATTCCAAAAATTACTGACATTTAAACGTGTTTTTCGGCATGATACGATGAGCGAATTAAGCTTCCGCATTCGGCAAATTTAAAGCCTTTTATTAATGCTATTTCTTTTAATTTTTGAAATTCTTGTTCGGAATAATATTTTTCGACTTTAATGTTATTTGAAGTTGGTTGAAGATATTGCCCAATAGTAATAATTTCGCATTTCACATTTAATAAATCGTCCATAGTTTGATAAATTTCTTCAATAGTTTCACCTAATCCAAGCATAATTCCGCTTTTTGTAGTTACACCTTTATTATAAATATAATTTAGAACTTGCAAACTTCTATGGTATTTTGCTTTTACACGAATTTTTTTTGTTAATCGCTCAACTGTTTCTAGATTGTGTGAAATAATATTTGGTTTTGATTTAATAACAATATCTAATGAATTTGTGTCGAATTTAAAATCTGGTATTAATATTTCAATTGTTGTTAAAGGATTTACTAATTTTACTTTATTTACTGTTTCTGCCCAAATTGTAGCACCGCCATCAGGAAGGTCGTCGCGGTCAACACTTGTTATAACACAATGCTTAAGTTTCATTTGATTTACCGAATTGGCAATTTTTTGTGGTTCGTCAAATTCTGGTGGTAATGGTTTACCTGTTGTTACGGAGCAAAATTTACAAGAACGAGTGCAAATATTTCCTAATATCATAAAAGTGGCTGTGCCGTTACCCCAACATTCGGCCATATTGGGGCAGTTACCGCTTTGACAAATAGTGTGTAAATTGTTATCCCCGACTATTTTTTTTATATCTAAATATGATTTCCCCGATGGTAAATTAATTTTTGGTTTATTTGGGTCGATTTTATGTTTTACGTTCATTTTTTATTAATTATCGGGCGTAAATTCATTTTTGTTTTTAATACCAACTTTTCCAAAACGGTAACTAACAAAAACTGAAATTAAATAAGCATTGCTATTTGTTGTAGCCATAATAGGTAGTTTAGAAGAATAAATATCAAAAATTAACCCTGTTTCCAAAGCGTTAATTGATTCGTACTGATTGCTGTAAACAAATGAAAGTCCAGCTTTTACAAATATGCCCGGTTTAAATTTTGTTTGATTTATACCTTTAAAAAACGATGAACGCCCATAAATATCTTCTGGCGAATGTATATTGTAGTCAAATAATTTATCAATAATGTTAGGTGTATTTGGGTTAGGGTTAGGGTTTGAACGATCAATAACTTCGTAATATATTGGTTTTAAGATAGCTAATGATAATCCGCCTTCGTAAAAGTATTTGATTGCAATGCCTCCTTTATCGAATTTACTATAAATTTCTTTTTGTTTGCCAATGCTAGCTTTAACAGTAAATAGTGTGTTGAGCTTACCAAAAACAAATCGTTTTTGATTTTCGTAATAAGGATTTTGAATTCTAATTTCTTTTTGATGTTTAACGTAAGAAAAATCAATATTGAATAATCTTTTTTTAAAACCAGTTATTCGTTTTCCGTATCTGTAATTAAATCCAAAACCATTTGAATTAATTAATACTGCGTATGATTTTTCATTTCCCGATACAACTCGAGCTTCGTTGTTGAGCTCTCCTTGCGAAAATGCATTAACCGAAAACACAAATAATATAAATAAGGTAATACGGCTATACATAAATTAAATTTCACAAATTTATTTAATAAATCTGTGAAAGCAACAAAAAAATAAATTTTTAAGAATGTTGCGTTGTTTGTTGAGTCTCCACTTGTCCGTATGCAGGACAATGTTCACTACTTTTACAAGAGTTTAAAACAAGTGCAAGAATAAAAATTGTTATAAAAATTGCAGCAATTCGTTTCATTGTTATTTATTATTAATATTTTGCAAAATTATGAAAATTATTTAAACGTCAAAATAAATTATAAATTTAAGCAAATGTAAAAGAATATTTTATGTTATCAAAATATTTTATGCTTAATAACAGTTTTAAATTTATAAAAATTAAATTAATCCTAAATCTAATAAGGCCGCATCGCTCATCATGTTTTTATCCCATGGTGGATCGAAAACAATATTTAAAACCACATCGCTAACCCCCTCAACAGCTTTAGTTTTGTCGTTTATTTCATTTAATAAATCATCAACCATCGGACAATTGGGCGATGTAAGTGTCATTTTAATTTCAACTTTATTATTTTCTTGTATAATTATTTCGTAAATAAGCCCAAGTTCATAAATGTTAACAGGAATTTCGGGATCGAAAATTGTTTTTAAAGCTTCAACAATTTTATTTTCTAAAATGGAAGTGTTGTTATTGTTGCTCATACATTGTATTTTGATTTGTAGGCAATTGCATAAAGTTTCATTTGCTTAACCATTGAGGCTAAGCCATTTGAGCGTGTGGGTGATAGATGAGTGTTTAATCCAATTTTTTCGATAAACCAAAGTTCGGCATTTGCAATTTCATCAGGGGTTCTGTTTGATAATGCTTTAACTAGTAATGCAATCATGCCTTTTGTAATAATTGCATCGCTATCGGCATAAAATTTAATTTTTCCATCTAAATATTCTGCTTGAAGCCATACTTGAGATTGACAACCTTTTATTAAATTTTGTTTGTTGCGGTATTCTTCTTTAAAACCTTGTAAATCCTTACTTAATTCAATTAAATATGTGTATTTTTCCATCCAATCGGTATAAACCGAAAAGTCCTCAACAATTTGTTCTTGAGCTTGTTCAATAGTCATAATTTTATGCAAATAATTGTTTTACTTTTAAAAGCGATTCAATAAAATAATCAATTTCTTCGGTAGTATTATAAAAAGTTAATGATGCTCTAACTGTACCTTCAATACCAAGAAATTTCATTGTTGGTTGGTTGCAGTGATTGCCAGTTCTAACAGCAATATCCATTTTATCAAGCATCATTCCTGTGTCAAAATGATGAATTTTGCCTAATATAAATGAAAATAAACAAATTTTATTTGCTGCAGTCCCGTAAATTCTTATTTCTGGAACCTTTGATAATTTTTCGTTAAAATATTTGAATAATTGCTCTTCGTATTCTATAATATTATTCATGCCTATCGATTCAATATATTTTATTGAAGATGCCAATCCAATAGCACCAATAAAATTTGTAGTCCCAGCTTCGTATTTTAATGGTAAGTCGTTGTATGTTGTTTTTTCAAAAGTTACAGTTTTAATCATATCGCCACCGCCTTTGTATGGGGGCATTTCGTTTAACCATTTTTCTTTTCCGTATAAAACTCCAATACCAGTTGGTCCATAAATTTTATGTCCTGAAAAAGCATAAAAATCACAATCTAATTTTTGCACATCAACTAATTGATGTTGAATTCCTTGAGCACCATCAATAAGTACTGGAACGTTATGTTGATGAGCAATTTTTATTATTTTTTCAATATCGTTAATTGTTCCAAGTGAGTTTGAAACATGATTTACGGCTACAATTTTAGTTTTATTAGTAAATAGCTTTTCGAATGCTTCTAAATCGAGTTCACCATTATAATTAGATGGCAAAACTTTAATTTTTGAACCTTTACGTTCGCAAACCATTTGCCATGGTACAATATTACTATGGTGTTCGTTTTGTGAAATAATAATTTCATCGTTTTCGAAAATATATTTTTCGCCAAAAGAAAAAGCTACAAGATTAATAGATTCAGTTGTGCCAGATGTAAAAACTATTTCATGTTGAAATTTAGCATTAATAAAATTTTTAATTGTTCTTCTCGAACTTTCATAAGCTTCGGTCATTTTCTCGCTTAAATAGTGAACTCCGCGATGAATATTGCTATTGTATTTTAAGTAATATTCTGAGTTTGTGTCGATTAAAATTTGTGGTTTTTGTGTAGTGGCAGCATTATCAAAATAAACAAGTTGATGGTTATAAATTTTTTGATTTAAAATTGGAAAATTTTTACGTATGGCCTGAACATCAATCATATTAGTTGGTTTTTTTATGAAATTATTTTGGTTGCAAGTTAAATATTTTTTGAGTAACAAGATACTTAAATTATTTTAAAAATAAAACAATAATTAAAAATTCAAATAGTACTTTTGTGAAATTATAAATTAATGACTTTAAAATACGATTATTTAGTAATAGGTTCTGGAATTGCTGGTTTAACAATAGCTTTAAAAACAGCAAAGTACGGAAAGGTTTGTGTTGTTACAAAAACTGGGATTGATGAAACAAACACAAGGTACGCTCAAGGTGGTATAGCAGCGGTAACTTATCAGCCCGACTCGTTCGAAAAACACGTTAAAGATACTTTAATTGCAGGTGCAGGATTATGCGACGAAGAAATTGTTCGTATGGTTGTAAGTGAAGCTCCTGAAAGGATTAATGATTTGATAGAATGGGGAATTGATTTTGATAAAAATAACGATGGTAGTTTTAATTTAGCTCGCGAAGGCGGACATTCTGAGTTTAGAATTCTTCACCATAAGGACAATACTGGTAACGAAATTCAAAAAATTCTTTCAAATCAAATAAAAAAAAATCCAAATATTACATTATTAGAAAATCACTTTTCAATTGATTTAATTACACAGCATCATTTAGGAAAAGAAGTACATAGAAATAATACTGACACAGAATGTTACGGGGCTTATGTGATGGATTTAAATCAACATCACATATTTAAAATACTTGCAAAAACAACATTTATATCAACTGGTGGTGTTGGAAATTTATATTTAACAACAACAAATCCAACTATTGCTACAGGCGATGGAATTGCAATGGTGCATAGAGCAAAAGGTATTGCAGAAAACATGGAATTTATTCAGTTTCATCCAACCTCGCTTTATAATCCTGGCGAACGTCCTTCTTTTTTAATTACAGAAGCGTTAAGGGGTGCTGGAGCAATTTTAAAAACTATTTCGGGGAAAGAATTTATGTCTGAATATGATTCAAGAGGTTCGCTTGCCCCTCGCGATATTGTTGCTCGTGCAATAGATTATGAAATGAAAAAAAGAGGTGAAGATTTCGTTTATTTAGATGCCACACATATTGATAAATTTGAGATTCAAAATCATTTCCCAAATATTTACGCAAAATGTTTAAAAATAGGAATTGATATAATGAGAGATTATATTCCTGTAGTGCCTGCTGCACATTATCTTTGCGGAGGAATAAAAGTTGATAAAAATGGACGCACTCATATTAATCGTTTGTATGCTGCTGGTGAGGCATCTGCAACTGGTTTACATGGGGCTAACAGGCTGGCATCTAATTCGTTAATTGAAGCTTTAGTTTTTGCTCATCGTGCATCAATTCATGCTATTGAAATTTCAAAAAAATTAGAATTTCAAGAAAATATTCCTGAATGGAACGATAAAGGAACTACACATCCAAAAGAGCTTGTGCTTATTACTCAAAATATGAGAGAGTTGCATAATTTAATGAGTCATTATGTTGGCATTGTTAGAAGTGATAGTCGCTTAGAAAGAGCATTTTCTCGTTTAGAAATGATTTATCGTGAAACTGAAGAGCTTTATAAAGTTTCTAAAGTTTCTCAAAAACTATGTGAGCTAAGGAATTTAATTACAGTAGGCTACTTGGTTATTAAAGCGGCTCAAAAACGTAGGGAAAGTATAGGGTTACATTATAATATAGACCACGCTTCGGAAAGTATTTTTAAAAAGTGAAATACCAGCGCAACTTAAATGTAAATTTATTAGTCTATTTGTAGAATTATTTAAAAATAATAGTATTTTTGTATTTAAACTTAAATCATTTTAAAATGAAAACAATTTTATATCTAATAATTTTAGTGCTTTTTGCATCTACTTCATTTGCAAAAAAAGTTGAAGTATTAACAGCTCAAAAAGCTGCCAAAAATCTTTATTATCAAAGAATTAATCAGATTAAAGATGTTAAATTGTCTGATATAAATTTAACATTAGTTTATACTCAAACTGTTAATGCAGAGCCAGTATATTATATTTTTAATGTTAATAATACTGAAGGTTTTGTTATCCTTTCGGCTAATGATATTGCAAAACCTTGTATAGGTTATGGTTTTGAAGGTGCTTTTAATGTAAATAATATGCCTCCAGAATTTCAATATTTTATGGGTAAATTTTCTGACGAAATTTCAACTGCTGTAGATCAAAGAGTTGCAACATCTGAAGAAACCACAAAAGAATGGGCAAACATATTATCAACAGAACCTGTTGTTTTAAAAACAAAAAGTATTCAGCCATTATTATTAACAACATGGAATCAAGATACTTATTATAACGAGTTGTGTCCAGCAGATGCAGGTGGTGTTGGTGGTCATGTTTATGTTGGTTGTGTTGCATTATCGATGTCGCAAGTGATGAAATATTGGAATTATCCAACTACAGGTCAAGGTTCTCACACTAGTTATATTTATTCAAATGGAGGTTATCCAACTACAACTGTAAATTTTGCAAACCAAACTTATACTTGGGAAAACATGCCTAATGCAGCATCTGGATCTAATCTTGAGTTAGCAAAAATGCTTTATCATTGTGGAGTTGCAGTTGATATGAATTATGGTATTGATGGTTCAGGTACTCAAACTTCATACATTCCAAATGCACTTAAAAATTATTTTAAATATAATACAGCTTGTTCGTTTAAATATAAAACAAGTTATACTCAAACAGCTTGGGAAAATTTATTGCGTACGCAAATAGATAATAAACATCCTATGGTGTATCAAGGAATGGATGCAACTAGTGGTCATGCATGGAATTGCGATGGATACAATGCTACAGAATTTCACATGAATTGGGGTTGGGGTGGTTCTGCAAATGGATTTTTTTCGGTAAGTGGACCAATAACCGCTGGTGGCTATACTTTTGATCAAAGTTTTGCAGCAGTAATAGATATTTATCCTAACGCAAACTATCCTACTTGGTGTACACCAACTGCAAAAATGATTACTGGTGCCGAAGGAACTTTTAACGATGGTAGTGGCAATCAAAATTATTTAGATAATCGCGATTGTTTATACTTAATTCAACCACCTTGTGCTTCTTACGTTAATTTAAGTTTTGATAGATTTGATTTGGCTACAGGCGATATGGTTAAAGTTTATGATGGTGCAACAACTAGCGACTCTTTAATTGGAACTTTTGATGCTAGCAATATTCCTACAACTAGCTATGCTTCAACTGGTCCAAACATGTTGGTAGAATTTATTACAGATGGTAGTGCAAATGCTACTGGGTGGTACGCAAGTTACGATACTTATCCTTGTCAAGGTTCTAAAATTTTAACAAATCCAACAGGTACTATTTTTGATGGTAGTCAGAATTGCGATTATGCAAATTCTTTAACTTGCTTATGGTATATTCAACCAGTTGGTGCTACTTCGTTTCAACTCGATTTTACAGAATTCGGTTTTGCAGCAGGCGATGCTGGCGACTACCTTAAAATATATAAAAATGCAACTTTTCCTGCAACAAATTTAATAGGTACTTATAATGCATTAAATATACCAACAACTTTAAATATTGTTGGTACTAAAGTTATTTTAAGATTTTCTACAAATAGTTCAGCTGCATCAAATGGTTGGTTGTTAAATTACACAACTACATTAACTGGAATGGATAATAATTTATCAGAGTTTAATGCTGGTGTATTTCCAAATCCATTTAGTAATGATGCTACAATTTCTTATTCTTTAACTGATTTAACAAAGGTTAAAATTGTTGTTTCAAATGTTTTAGGTGAAGTTATTGGAACATATAATAAACAAGAGGTACAAGGAAACTATAATTTACCGCTAAGTTCTTTTACAAATAATCTTTCTCAAGGTATTTATTTTGTAAATCTTAATTTCAACGACAAAGCAACTTTAATAAAAATTGTTTGTACTAAATAATCTAATAAAGGGCAGGTTTTCCTGCCTTTTTTATTTAATAATATATGGCAAAAAAAATATTTCTAATAAGCATATTCTTTGCTTTTAATTTTAGTGTTTTTTCGCAAGTTAAATTATGTTCGGAATACGAAGCCGATAAAAAAGCTGAATTAGAAAATCCTGATGCATTAAATGCAAAACAACAGCTAGAAATATTCACAAAACAATTTATTCAAAATAACAATAAAACTGAAATCACATATATTATCCCAGTCGTATTTCATGTTATGCATAATTATGGTTCAGAAAATATTTCAAAAGAACAAATTTTAGACGCTGTAAGAATATTAAATGAAGATTACAATAAATTAAATCTTGATTCGTCAGAGATAATACCCGAATTTCAAGGAATAGCAGCTAATTGTCATATCCAATTTCGATTGGCAAAATTAGACCCAAATGGAAATTGTACCGATGGTATTGTGCGTGTTGTTACAAGTGAAACTCACAATGCTAACGATAACACAAAATTATTATCGCCTTCGTGGGATAGAACAAAATATTTAAATATATGGACTTCTGCTAATTTAGAATCAGGTGCTGCAGGTTATTCTTATTATCCGTCAAGTGTTTCGGGTGGATGGGGAGTTAATGTTGATGGAGTTATTATTTTAGATTCTTATACCGGAAGTATTGGTACAGGAACTTATTATACGGCAAGAGCTTTAACTCATGAAATTGGACATTATTTAAATTTAGCACATCCATGGGGAAGTAGTAATCAGCCTGGTCTTACTTCTAACTGCGATATTGATGATGGTGTTGATGATACGCCAAATACAGTTGGACATACAAGTTGTAATTTATATGCCGAATCGTGCGGTTCGCTTGATAACGTTCAAAATTACATGGATTATTCGTATTGCGACAGAATGTTTACAAATGGACAAAAAACAAGAATGTTAGCAGCATTAAATAGTACAGTTAGCGGACGAAATAATTTATGGTCGGCATCAAATTTAATTGCAACAGGAACAAACGATGGTTATATCACTCAATCGTGTATCCCAATTGCCGATTTTTCTTATAACAAATCATACGGGTGCGATAATTTAACTGTTCAATATAATAATTTAACATGGAATATTGACTCTGGTTGTTCGTTTTTATGGTCGTTCCCGGGTGGAATTCCTTCAAATTCAACAGATACAAATCCAACTGTAACATATAGCACACCTGGAAATTATAGTGCATCATTAATTGCTACATCTGTAAATGGTAGCGATCAAATTACAAAAAGCGAAATAATAAATATTTATAATTCGTCATTTGGTGAAGCAATTCCATGGGCTGAAGGTTTTGAATCTGTAACTTATCCTATTAATAATTTAGACACAAATTTAAATTGGATAATTAATGGTGATGCTAATAGTTTGTGGCAAAGAACAACTTC
>JAVHRJ010000465.1:0-2224 GCA_036171595.1 Bacteroidales bacterium | reverse complement strand
CAAAAACTGATATTGGAGATGTTTCGGTTTGGCTAGACATTATGCTTTTTATTAATCGATACAATTTTGCTAATGTTCAAAATGAGATTTTTGGTTATGTATATGAAAACTATCTGAAAGACCTTTACCTTAACGAAAAAAAAGGACAATATTTTACAGACCCACATGTAGTTGAATTTATGCTTAACGAAATGGGTTACACAAAAGAAAATTTGCAAAAGCGGTATGCTAAAGATAAGGATAGCCTTTCAATTATTGACCCATCTTGCGGTTCAGGAACATTTCTGTATAATGCTACAAATCGAATTGTAGAAACCTTTTTTGATGAAAGTAACAAATCATCAAAGCTAACCGAACAACTTATTAACGACAATATTTTCGGACTTGATATAGCTGAATTTCCGCTCTATTTGGCTGAAATGAATATTCTTATGCGGATGCTTAAGATTATAATAAATGAACGCTATAACAATCCTATTGACCAAAAAATTAAAGTATTTAAAACACGAGATAGTATATCAGAATTTTTAGATACTGCAATTAAAAATACTTTATCTGACATAAATGTTGCTTTTAAGAAATCTCACGGACAAATGAGTTTGTTTCAAGAGTTTTTAAATCTTGGCTACGACAGCTTTATGCGTGATAAAGGTGATTTAGATAATCTTAAAAATAGTTTAGAAATTAAAAATAAAAAGTCAAGAACAAGATTTGATTTTGTTATTGGTAACCCGCCTTATGTAAGCTACAACGAATGCGCCGCACAAAAGCTTTTGTTTTTTGATTTAATGAAAGAGGGCAAAGTTAAACTAAGTGATGTTTATGGCGTAAACTTACATAGCGTTGCCGAAAACAGAAAAAAATATCCACCTAAACCAAACTTATATTCATTCTTTATTGCGCTTGGACTTGGTTTATTAAAAGATAAGGGAAAAATATGCTACATTATTCCTCAAACATTAATAACAGAAAGCGACTATGATGTTCTTAGGTGGTATTTAGCAAAATTCACAACGATTGAAAAAATATTTTTCTTTGAAAATCCAATGTTTTTGGGTAGAGGAATCAAGCAAAACAATACAGTTGCAACTTCAAGTTTAATTTTTATTATTAGCAAAGGAGTTCCTTCTAATTCGCATAAGGTTCAAATATATAATTACGATAAGAAGGAAGATGAAATCCTAAACTTGCTTAAAGGAATTAAAGACAGGAAAAAATCAAAACATTTTGAAATAAAACAAGGAGTTTTACTTAAAAATTATTTGAACTGGATTTTATTAAAACTTGATGATGAAACTATTGAATTATATGATGAATACCGTTTTAATAATGAAAGTTTAAATTTTTATTCCGAACACAAATTAGCGAAAGAACGTTTTGGGTCAGAATTTTATTTTGATGTAGGATTTATACTTGATAAAACTAAAATATTAAATCAGCTTGTTGAAGGAGATGAATTTGAGTTAATTGATTTAAAAAACTTTCAAGGTTATACAAATTTTCACCCCAAAGATTATTATCCAAATAATTTAGATTTTGTAAAACTTCCTAAAAACAGTCAAGGACACTTACCGCTTTCTAAAAAATATAAAATAATTTGGGGGAAAGTTTATTCCAATCAATTCTATTTTACCGACAGGAATATATTGCCTTCAATGAGCTACACACAATATATTTCTTCGGACAACAAAGAAGAATTACTGTATTTGTTCGCATTACTAAATTCCAAGACAAACAATTTTATTTTTCATAAACTTTTTCAGTTAGGCAATGAAAAATTTGGAATTTTTATCGTTGTGAAACGAATAAAGGAATTTCTAAAAATGCCAATTATTGATAAAGGAAATTTATTTATCAAAAAAGAAATTATATCATCCGCCATTCAATTAATAGAAATGGAAAAGTTTACAATTTCAGATTTAGTCGATTTTAAAGAAATAATGCTTCAGAAATTTGAAACAGCAGGAGTAATTGGTAATTCACTGCATCTGCATTACAAGGACAAAGTAGCAAAATGCAAAATAACAGGTAGTATTGATTTAGTAAAAGGTATTGTATCTAACCTTAAAAAACTAGACTTGTTTAGTGATGAAGGAATAGGAAGTATTACTGAACTTAAATTGCTTTCAGCCTTTGATAAAGAATATCAATCACAACTTAAAAACTACATTGACGACCTTGTTTACGCACTTTATTTTAAAATAAAACTGCCCGAGCTTGGTTT